>DATALK010000189.1:0-1879 GCA_036261085.1 Phototrophicaceae bacterium
CCGCGATCAGATTATCCAGGAATGTATCGTCTCGGTCTTCGACACGGCCACCAAATACCACGAAAAGAACGTGGTGCATACCGAGGGCTGGAAAACGAACAAGTCCTGGCGCATCGCGCCGAAGATCATCATGCCTTACGGTGTCACCCACGAGCCGAAGTGGAACGGCTGGCGCATGAACTATCACCACCGGGATTTCTTCCTGGATATAGACAAGGCCCTGTGTTTCCTGGCTGGCAAAACGCTCGATCAGATTGACACGGTAGAGCAGGCGATTGACCACCAGCTCGCTCAAATCGCCAACCACGATCAGCGCCACGACGAGCCGTTTACCTCGACTTTCTTTGAGATACGCGTGTTTAAGAAGGGGACGGTACACCTGACTTTCAAGGACAAAAACCTGCTCGCCCGGTTCAACCAGGCTGCTGCCCTGGGCAAAAACTGGGTCGGTGCTGGGTACTAACAAACACTATTGAGGGCGGCCACCGCGCCGCCCTGTATGGTTTTTACATAAACAAGACAGACATGACAGCATTGTTATAGTTATCCCTATCAATATGGTGTAAAAACAGGTTTTCTTTGCTTCTTTCAGTTGGGAGGGGAACGCATGTCAACTTTTAAAATCACCCTAGAGGCTGAAACCGCCGCCGATCTGGAAGCCGCGCTCACCTGGTTGACTGAAGCCGGGGCGATCATGCTGGAGGTTACTCGCCCGCGCCAAAACCCGAACGCGGATGGTTGCCGAACGTTTGCTGTACTGTCTACCCCGTCCGATCCCAAAACACCTTGTCGCCAGGTTGAAACAGCTCAACGTTTGTACCGGGAATTTGTTGCAGACGGGAATGAATTGGCTGCCACTTATTGGTCAAATGTGGTTAATACCCTTGAGAGGAAATGTGAGCACCCTGGTTAGGGCAGCCAGCGCGGCGCCTTTGCCAAAATTCAGATTAAAACTAGAAACCGCCCCAACTCCGGGGCGGTTCGTCTGTCTATTCAATTCGCGTCGTATCAGCCCGACTGCGTCAAATACCCGGTGGGATCCAATTCCTTCAGCGACTTAGTTCCCATGCTGGTGGGATTGATCTCCGCGTCGCCCGTAACCGGCGTTGGTTCGTTCGGATCACCATCAGTGACAGTCTTCACCCATTTTAAGGTGGATTCAAGGGGCCGATCAACCCAGGGCAGATTCGCATTCGCCATCATCTGCAAGAAGCCTTCGCCAAATTTGATAACATCCTGCACTGTCAGCGCGCTGCGAATAAATTCCTTCTCAACGGCGTCCTGCACATCTTTCCGTTGCAGCAGTTCATCGTATCGCTTCAGCAGCGCTTCGTAGGCTTTTTCTTTGGATTGGGTTCGGCCATATTCCCGGCGCGTGTCCACGATCATCCAGATAATGAACGCGATCACCACAAAAAACGGCCAAATCACTTCCGCTCGAATACCCGCCACCGGCTCCAGCGTCCCCGCGCTAACCACCGCCTCCGTCGCCACCGGCGCGAGCGCGGGAGTATTGGTCGCCAGCGCCACACCATCCCCGGCCACCACCACCGACACGCCCACCACCAGCAGCGCCAGCAGCCCAATCACACTTGCAAACAGCATCAGTCGTTTCATCGTACCCCTTGACCTTTCTTTTCCGATTTCTTCACGGAGCAGGCCGCTGGCCTCCTCCAATTTTTGCGCTTGATCTTCCAGGTTGAGCGCCCGCAGTATTCTCACGGCCACTTCGACCCGGATCAGTACCGTCTGCACCACATCCACGTTGACCGCCACCATGTGCGCCGTGTTGGTCACGTTGCCATCTCCGGCGCTTTTTCCGGGGCGGCATCCACTAATGCCGCTGGCGGTAAAGGGCGCGGCTCGGTCAGCACCCGAT
>DATALK010000474.1:0-2060 GCA_036261085.1 Phototrophicaceae bacterium
CGTCCGCGCTGAGGCTGCCGCCCACCTGTTCAATCGCGGAGGCGAGTTCCTGGGCGCTGCGACTTTCCGTCCCGCGTGTCAGCACACCTGCCGTCATTTCGGACAGTCCGGCTTGTTCGGCAGACACGGCGCTTTCGCCGCCGGGGAAGAACAGATCCACCGAGATAATTGGCACTTCGGGGCGCGGAATCACAATCACCGTCAGCCCGTTCTCCAGTTTCTTTTCAGTGATTTCCGGCAGCACCAGTTCCCGGACGGGCAGCGGTTCCGGCGGTGTCGCCTGTTCGATCACAAACGCTGGCGCTGCGGTGGCCGCTGGCGCGGCGGTTGCTTCCGGCGTGGCTTCGACGACTGCGGCGTTTTCCGCTGTCGCTTCCGGTTCGGGGGTGGCTTCGCCGGTCTGTACCAGCCAGACTGTCGCGCGTTCGGGCGTCAGATACTGCTGGATGACGCGCTGCACATCTTCAGCTGTGACTTTGGCAAACGCATCAATTTCGGTGAAAATCGCCTGCGGATCGCCAAAATAGAAGTTAGCGGTCTGCACATTTTCGGCCAGGTCTTCCACCGTTTCCAGCGAGACAATCCGTTCGCTACGAATCTGGTTAATGGTCTTTTCCAGTTCCTCGGCGGTCACACCTTCCGTCACCAGGCGGTTCAACTCGTCCAGGTAAACCTGTTCGAGCTGTTCCAGGCTAACATCCACATTGGCAAAAGCATAACCCACAAAAGCGCTCTGGTTTTTCTGCCCATCGGTAAACGCGCCCGCGTCTACCGACAAACCTGTATCCAGCAGCGCTTGCGCCAACCGGCTGGAATCACCCGTGCCGAGCAGTCGGGCAGCCACTTCCAGCGCCGCAAAATCAGTATCAGTGCGGGCGGGAATCGGATAGCCAAACAGGATCGCCGGGACATTCGCCAGGGGGTCAGTGACGGTCAACCGCTGGCCGGTGGGTTCGGTTGCCGTAAACGCGGGCAGCGCCGGGGGTTCCGCTCCGGCGGGGATCGGCCCGAAGAATTCTTCAATTAACGCGCGGGTGGCTTCCACATCAATGTCGCCCGCCACCACCAGCGTGGCATTGTTGGGGACATAATACGTGGAGTGGAAATTAATCACGTCGTCAATCTTCGCTGCGTTTAAGTCCGCTACTGAACCGATAATGCGCTGGCGGTAGGGTTCGTAGGTGTAGGGCAGTGTCCACAGGTCTTCAAAAACTTCGCCATAGGGCGCATTGCCGACCCTGCTGCTGGTATTCTTCAATCACCACCGAGCGCTGATTTTCAAAGTTTTCTTCGCTCACCACCAGCGACGCCAGCCGATCCGCTTCAATCCACAGCGCCCACGGCAGTTGGTGCGCGGGAACTGGGATGTAATAGACGGTGCGTTCGGTGGAGGTATAAGCGTTGGTAAAGCCGCCGACCTGTTCAATCAGCCGGTCAATGTCGCCGGTTTTGAGGTGCGCGCTTTCCTCGAACATCAGGTGTTCAAACAGATGGGCAAAACCACTGCGGCCCGCCGGGTCATACGCGCCACCCACATTGAAGAGGATGTTAGTCGCCACTGTTGGCGCAGACGCATCTTTGACAAGAATCACTTCCAACCCGTTATCCAGGGTATATTGGGTAACATCCAGCGCCGGGGTTTCCTCGGCAGCCACCATCCCTCCAGCCAGCAGGAACACCAGCACGGTCAGCAGAAACCAAACTTTTCGCATACTTTGATCCTTTTGCTTTTCCCAAGCAGCGTGAATATAACCTCGAATATTATGGGAGGGCTTGGGGAATAACGCTACCCCCATTTGGTTTGAAACGGTGTGAATTGGGGTTGGCCGCTGGTCATCCCCACCGTATACCAATCAGTGGTCAGCCACCGGTTTAACACCGTTCGCCAAAAGCTGGAAATCAGCCTAAGATAAATTGAAATACGGCGAATGATGACCAACCAGAAGGGGGATTGACCGATGATAATACTGAGGCGTCGGGCCAGCCTGATCGCGCTGGTTTTGCTGTTCTGGGTAACGGGGACAACGTGGGCGCAGGAGGGCTGCACCCTGTCCAGCTCT
>DATALK010000216.1:0-2392 GCA_036261085.1 Phototrophicaceae bacterium
GGGAAAATGAGCGTTTGTAAATGGCCCGAAGAACCTCACCCCCTGCCCCCTCTCCAACCGAGTTAGCGAGGGGGAAAACAGACGCGGCGGGAATTGAGCGGGGCGTATGGCGGTACGCCCCTACGACACACATTGATCGGCGCTCAAAAGATAGGGCGCGGCATGCAGCGCCACCTCCTAAAAGAGCTTATGCCTATGGGGAAAAACACGCCGTTATTTTTCTCTAAACTGAACCGTCATGGCCTCTGGATGACGCTTTTCAACAAGTCCTGATGCAACTTACCTGCTCCTATTGCTTGACAACCGTCACAGGGCATGTTAGACTTGGTGGTTATTAGGAGTAATGTGGGATGAAAGACGGCAAGCGCAGTATTAATCGGGACGCCGTATATTCCCGGCAAGAGGCCGCCGAGATTCTGGGTGTGAGCCTCAGTACGTTGAAAAAGCTCATCGACGCGGGTTATCTACGTGTCAGCCATCCGGTTGGAGTACGGCGCATTTTCATTCAGGGTTCGAGTATTCTTGAAATGCTCGACCACACAGCACTAGAAAGGCAGCTTTGAGATGTTATCCGGTCTATGCCAATCAACCAGTGACAATTTTATAATTGCCCCCTGCGGATTGGGTGTCGAACGTGATGCTGCGACAAAGCGCATTAGTGATTGGTCTGAAGGTTATCTGCTCATGAAAAATGAAATAGGGTCTCATCCGGCGGAGGAAGTCCCATAGATTTTCCGCCCACCCAGTAAACGAACCCTTCGACGGGGCATGAGACCAAAAACCAATCTCATGCCCCGTTTGCATTTTGGTTCGGGAAATGCAAGGGTTCAGGGCCAGCCCCGAACAAAGAGATTTTTATTGAAACGAGGTAGATGATGTACTACAAGACTCACCCCCAGTTAATCCAGTTCTCCGACGAATGGTTCGAGGCTGTGTTCCAGTCACTAGACCGCCTGCACGACGTAGCAAGCGCGGGCCGGCTGGACAAAGACTTGCCCGTGACCCCGGCGGACAT
Source organism: Phototrophicaceae bacterium (assembly GCA_036261085.1). Taxonomy (GTDB): domain Bacteria; phylum Chloroflexota; class Anaerolineae; order Aggregatilineales; family Phototrophicaceae; genus CFX2. The sequence goes on from DATALK010000216.1 coordinate 1,016, forward strand.
GGTGGGTTGGTTGGAAGACATCATCTATACCGCCCAGCAGACCATCGCCGAGATCGAGGCGCATAATAATCCCGTGACGACGGCTGAAAAATTATTCAGCTAGAGAAAGCGAGGACACCATGCACGGTTCGAAACACAACCGCGCGAAGAATATAGAAGGTCCAGCAGGTCGTTTTCGCTCGCATTCGTCATCCTGACAGCGGTTGGGGTGGCGGGTGCCACTCCACCGAATCGAATATGTTCAGGACTGAACTGAGAAAGATTTTTGACTGCCCGTATGCTACGGAAAAACGCGACCCGCGAGAGGATAAGCTGACACGTACTGGAATTGTCGCCGGTCAGGAAAAAAACGAGGGCAGTGTAGTTGTAAAGGAATGGTTCGACAGCCAGTGTGGGAAGTTTGGGTGCGGCAAATTGGGTGTTGGCTCCTTCCCACACCGGCTGCTTTTTTAGTAGGGGCCGCTGTAGTACCCGCCGCCCGGTTGTTGATAATAGGGTGGATAGGGCGAGGCCCGCTGTTCACGTTCTGTGAAGGCGACAAACGCAGCCGCCAGCACGGCGAACAAGCCGAGAATGCTGAGCCACCAGCCAAACTTATAACTGAGTTCGATAATTTCGCCCGATGTTTTTTCCAGATCAGAGATGTCGGATTGAAGCTGGATAAATTCGATGAGATGCGCGCCCAAACCAAACACCCCGGCGATCAGATAGACGACTCCGGCCATCTGGCTGGTACCCACAGCAGCCAAACGCGCGCCCGCTACGCCCAGTGTCAGCAGCGCCATCACGGGGATGATCAGCAGGTAAGCATCCGAATCATCGGTACTGGATGAGTCCGTTTCCGATGAGACTTCATCATCGACCTTGATCCCGGTTGCCATTTCGTAACCGGAGGCGTCAACGAGTTCAGTGCCGCTGCATGAGATGGTGATCCAGGGCAGGAAAAAGGCAATCAGGATAAAAAATGCCGCCGGACCAGAGATAAGACTGCTTACACTACGAATGCCTTGCATATGTCCCCCTACCTGACTAAAACTAAAATGAGCGCACTAAGGACGGTAATTATCGAGCAAATCTAACAAGTCGGGCACATTCACCGGCTTCACCAGGAAGTCATTACTGCCCACCTGCTCCGACCAGCGGACATATTCCTGAAGGTCATAGGCGGTCATGGCGATAATCGGGCAGTCCACGCCGCGCGCCCGCAGAGCCTGAGTCAGTTGCAGCCCGGTCATGCCTTCGCCAAAGTCAATATCGGTTAAAATCAGATCAGCGTCACCGGGCATGATGTGAAGTAAAGCGTCTTCGGCGGTGACGTAGGTGGTCAGAATATCACGTGACATACGAACAACGCGCTCAACCAGCGCAATGTTCGCC
>DATALK010000242.1:0-2452 GCA_036261085.1 Phototrophicaceae bacterium
CCATCAGCTAACCGCACCTGATACCAGCTACCATCTTCACTGATACCGATAATGTTAAGCTGTTCATCCGGCCCCAACGTGGTTAAAACCGCATAATCTGAACCCGGCCCGCCGCGCACCGGAATATCACGCACTGCCTGGGCAATGGGGGTAGCCGGAGTCGCTGTTGCCGTCGGCGCCGGGGTAAATGTTGCGGTTGCCGTCGGCGTTTCGGGCGTCGGGGTCGCCGTCGGTTGGCGGGTCGGCACTACGGCCCCCGGCGTCACCGATGGGACAAATGAAACCACCTGAGGCGTAGGATTACCCCCACAGGCCGCCAGGATAAACGCCAGCAGAATCAATAAGTGGCGAGGATGAGGAGTCAAGGCTCGTCTCCAATCCGCAAAGGGACATGCTCATCAATCTATTGTAATGAGGTCTGCATTTCTTGGCGAATGCGAACAACCGGAGTGTCAGAGTACGGGTCAGGTTAACCATACTATCAACCTGACCCGCCTCAAGAAACAATCTGTTTGATTTTTACGTCCCGCTGCTGATCCGGTTTTTGGCGCTTTTAATGCCCTTTAGCCCGCGCGCGGCGGCCACTTCCAGCAGATTGGTCTGGTAGTTATAGGTATTGCGCCGCTTTTCGGCGTGGGCCTCCCGCGCCAGTTCCACCAGTCTATCTACCATCTGGCGCTGGGACAGCCCCTCCTCCTGCCACAGATAAAACGCCAGCGAACCCGGCATCGTGTTGAGTTCGTTGACGTAAATTTCATCATTTTCCGGCTTCACCAGAAAATCAATGCGCGCCGTGCCGCGCCCCTGCACCGCGCGAAACGCCTGAATCGCGGTGTTCTTAATCCGTTCGGTCAGTTCCGCGCTCAACGGCGCGGGGATCAGCCGCTCGGCACTTTTCATACCGTCGCCGCCGCGCAGATATTTTTCTTCATACGTTAAAAATTCTTCCCACGACACTGGCTGTTCCAGCACGGAAGCGCGAATCTCCAGCCCATTCCCCATCACGGCGCAGTTAATTTCTACGCCGCCGGTCACGGCCTTCTCGACCAGAATCAACCGGTCAAGGTTGGCGGCCACGTCAACATAAGCGCGCAGCATGGTCTCATCGCCTGCTCGCCCGATGCCAATACTTGACCCCAACGTGGCCGGTTTGATAAACAGCGGATACTCCGGCAGTTCGTGGACAATATGCTGGATTACCTGATCGGGCGCTTGTTCCCACTCGGCGCGGCTGAAGGCCACGCCTTCCACAATGGGCACGCCCTGCTGGCTCAGGACGACTTTCGACATCATCTTGTCGTTGCCAATGGCTGATCCCAACACGCCGCAGCCAACATACGGCAGATCGGCCAGTTCAAACAGCCCTTGTAACGTGCCATCTTCGCCGTGTGTCCCATGAATGGCCGGGAACACCACATCCAACCGGACGATTTCGCTCTTTTCAAAACGCCCCGCCGTTGGATTCACAATCAGACCATGATGTTCAACGCTGGGCGAAATGACCGCGCTTTCCACCCCTTTGTAGCTGGTGACTTCATCATCTTTAAAGTTTTTTAATTCCCACAGCGGCGCGCCCGTGAACCACCGGCCATCCCGATTAATATAAATCGGCACGACTTCATAACGTTCCGGGTCAAAGGCGCGCATCACCTGATGGCCGGTCACAATGGACACATCATGCTCAACACTGCGCCCGCCAAAAATCACGCCGACAACTGTTTTACGTTTTGCGCTCATACTACAGGGTTTCTCCTACTTGTGCGTGTTACGGGCTGCCGTTTCACGGCAACCGCCGCAATCATACCGCGTTATCCGGCGGATAACAGGCTGACAACAAAACCCCCACACCGTTAACCAGGCTGATTATCAACGCTACCGCGCCCACTGGCGCAACAGATACTCGTAAAACGCGGCGGTATTCACCGTATCCAGCGCCAGGATTTTGCGCCCGCCGGACTGCACTTTCGTTCGTCCCTGGCTCAAACCATCCGGCACCAACTCCGTTTCCCACTCGCGGACGGTATACAGGTCAGGCCGCCCCAGGTACGCGGTGGTCAGCACATCCCAGTAATAATATCCGCCCTGTTTCATCACCAGCGCGTAACACAGGCTCGCCACTTCCGATACCGGATACTGACGCTGCCGCCCTAACTTGTAAATAAATTCCGTCGTCACGGGGACATTGTTGGTGATGTCCAGCGGGCATAACACAATGGGAATCTTCGTTTGCCAGATTTGATGCGCGGCGGGCGCGTCCCAATACACATTCCATTCCGCCGAACCGTCCTGCCCCGGCTCGGTGATGGGGTCAACATTGCCAGGAACATTTAATGCTCCACCCATCCACACAATGCGCTTGATTTTTGCCTCGATCTCCGGCGCGATGTCCAGCGCGGCGGCCACCGTCGTCAGCGGTCCCGTCACCAGCAGCGTCACCGGTTCCGGCGCGTTT
>DATALK010000245.1:0-2125 GCA_036261085.1 Phototrophicaceae bacterium
GGTTGGGCCCAGATTGACGATTCTTTCAAGATAAATTCCTCCTGGTCGAGTTGTTGTGCTTTCTGCCCATAAAAATAACACGGGAAAACGATGTAAGCTGCGTTTTTGCGTCAGATCGGCGGCGTGGGTTGGCAATTTGGGGCAGCTACGTTATGATGCAATCATGCCAACAACACATTTTTATTTCCTCTTGGTTCTCTTTTTATTGGCCGCCTGCGCCTCGACGCCGGTGTCTAACACCCCTCAGGTGACGGCGACTCCTGATTTACCGCAAACGACCATTGTTCCCACCCTTGACCGGCAGTCGCATACGATTTTAACACCGGCGGCGGTGGTTACAGCCACCGCTGTGCCCAATCTGTGTCAGGTGGTGGCGGAACCGGCCCGTGTCCGGCATACGGTTAAGGCTGAGATAGATTACGCAAATCGGCGCGTTTTGGTGCGCCAGCGACTCGATTATATCAACCAGACCGGTACGGCTCTGGCGGAGATCGTTTTAAATGCCAAGCCGAATGCCTGGGATGGGATTTTGAAATTAGAGCGGGTGGGCAGTCCTTTGATCGCTGATCCTTTTGCGGTGGCGGTGGATGGGCCGCGTTTACAGATGAAACTGCCGGGTTCACCTTTGCCCCCTGACTGTGCCCTTCAACTCGATCTGGAATACCAGTTGAATATCCCGCCGATTGATCTCGCCAGCCCGGATGCCTATCGGGGGTATCTGGGTTTTACCCCACGCCAGATGAACCTGGGGCATTGGCTGATTACACCCGCGCCTTACGTGGATGGTGAGTGGTTGATTCATGCGGATACGCCCATTGGTGAGCAAGATGTCTTAGACGATGCCGATTGGGATGTGACGCTGACGGTCAAAAATGCGCCCGCGACGCTGCGGGTGGCCGCGCCAGGGCTTATCAAGGAAAATCGCGCGGGTAGCTGGCGTTTCATTCTGACTGGGGCGCGCGATTTTAGCCTGAGCCTGAGTGATGTTTTTCAGATGTCGAGCCAGCAGGTGGGCGGGGTGAAGGTCGAACTTTATACCTTTGCTGACGCACAAATTCAGACGACCAGCGGGGTGATTGACAGCGCGGCGTTTGCATTGGACGCGGCAGCCAAAAGTGTGACCATGTACAGCGATTTGTACGGCGCTTATCCCTATGAGCGGTTGGTGATTGTGCAGGGGGATTTCCCCGACGGGATGGAATTCAGCGGGATTGTGTTTGTTGGTGGGGAATATTTTCGCGGGTTCAACGGGCCAACCTCGTATCTGATGATTATCACCGTTCACGAAATTTCACACCAATGGTGGTACAGCAAGGTCGGAAATGACCAGGCGCTAAATCCCTGGCTGGACGAAGCGCTGGCGACCTACAGCGAATATGTGTATATCGAAGAATTTTACCCCGCGCTGAAAGATTGGTGGTGGGATTTCCGCGTGAACCGGCTGACGCCGGAAGGTTTTGTGGACAGCACCGTCTACGAATTTACCTCCCGGCGCGCCTATATTAACGCGGTATACCTGCGCGGAACCCAAATGCTCCATGCTTTGCGCGCGGATTTGGGAACCGAAGCCTTTTTTGACTGGCTGCGGCGGTATGCGGACAGCGGCACGGCTCGACTTGTGACCCCGGCACAATTCTGGACGCTGCTGTCCGCCGAACAAATTCAAGCGACGGAAGCCACCCGTGAAAAGTATTTACGCCAACCGGAAATTACGGTGAGCCTGCCGGGTAGTTAACTTTAGGCGCGGGCTTTGGCCCATTTGCGAATGAGTTCCCTGGCCCAATGATAGTGACTGCCACCGCAGGAAACAAAATAAGCTCCCAGTGTGGTGGATTTTGTCCAGGAGTAGTGACCCCGCGTGAATAAAACTTCTTCGGGGATAGTGGGAATCACGTCTGATAACTGCTGATAAGAACGGTCAAAGTCGGCGCGAATATCCGCTAACGGGCGGTCTTTATTCTGATCGTAAATACGCTGATTCAAAATCGGAACCTGCTGCCATGTCAGACCGGGTGCGGGCGTTGGCGGCACTTCACCGCGCAAACCGGCGGCATACCACTCCTGGACCATATTCGCCCAGGCGGTGAGATGGGCCAGGGAACTCATTCGCAAATGGGCCAAAGCC
>DATALK010000254.1:0-2709 GCA_036261085.1 Phototrophicaceae bacterium
AACTGAGCGGTGTGACCTTGCCCTGGGGCGCATATACCGCCGCATTGCCCACCGAGGCAAACGGCCTGAGTGAGTGGGGCGGTGGGCTGAACGTCGTGCAGTATTTCCGGTGGTTTGTCATTCCGGGATTGTGGTCACAAATACCGCTGGATTTTGTTTGGAAGCGCGTGGACAACCCGCTCTGGCCGTTGTTGTTTGGGGCGCTGGCGATTTTCAGCGGGTGGCAGATGATCGCCCGGTTGCGGCGCATGAGTGGTTTGCGACGCGGGGTTGTATCCGCCGCACTGCTGCCAGTGTTGTTCGTTGGTGGTGTGTATCTGGGGCTGCGGAGTATCTATGCGGATCCGCTCTACCAGCCACCCGCGAAAGACACTTTAACAGCGGCACTGGCGACGTTGCAGGCCGAGAGTGTTCCCGGTGATGTGCTGCTGTTGAGCAATGATACCTACACGCCGTTTTTCCTAAACTATTGGAAATTTATCACCCCGCGTGTGATCTCGCTGCCGGATCAACCGGGGGAGCAGCCGAGTCCTGAACAACCCCCAGCGATTGTATCTGATAATCCTGATGTGCTGCTGACCAAAGAAACAATACCTCTGCTTTTTAATCTGGCTGGAACACGGGAACGTTTGTGGCTGCTAGCCGATCTCGGCCCCTGGCATCCCTGGAGTACGCGCCCCGTCGAACGGTTTCTCGCGGCGCATTATTATCCGCTGCGGGAAATTTCAACGGACCCAACGGTGCGCCTGCTTGAATACGCCACGATTGATGCGCCGGATCGGTATGCTTTTCGTGGGCCGGATGTTTTATCTGATTTGGTGTATGCTGATCAAATTCGTCTGGCCGGATTTACGCTGCCGGTTGGCACGGTTTACCATTCAGGCGAGGTGCTGGCCTTATCCTTATACTGGCAGGCGGAAAAACCGGTTGACCGGGATGTGACGGTGGCCTGGTTTGTGGTTGACCGGAACGGGAGTCCTGTCGCTCAGGGGATGGACTCGCCGCCGGATGCTGGTTTTGCGCCGAGCAGTCAATGGCTGCCGGGTGTGCCGGTCTGGGATAATCGTGCGCTGCGGCTGCCAGAGACGTTAGCACCGGGAGAATACCGGCTGTGGGTGCGATTGTATGATTGGGATAATGGGGCGGTGCAGCTGCTGCCCGTACGTGGTGCCGAAACTGCCGACGAGACGACGGGTATCCTGCCCATTAGGATTAAGATGCAAATGAAATGATATACCTATCATTTGCGCTTTTCTTTGGCTCTTTTGCGTACGTCCTATTTTTAGTACCTTGTCCGTAAACAGCATGGCATCTTACACCAAATTACTTCAGGGTTGCTGCCAGCGGCAATTTGCCATGAATAGGCAGATGTTTTCTTCCGAACAAAAAGGACGGCTATGGTTAAACTCTCCCATCGTGAGTTCGCCGAACCCCAGCGGATATTGACGGCTATCCTGGTGGTCGCTCTGGGGTGGCAGGTGTTTTCCTTTGAGTTGATCTGGGATCACCTCAGCGATCGACCGGTAGTTCTGGGACGGTATAGTTATAGTTATTTGCCAGTCCTGGGACTGTACCTTGGGCTGACGTTGGGCTGGCTCATGGCGTTTCTGGGACGCCGCTGCCTCGAACTGGGGTTAGCGCGGATTCCTGTCCGCTGGCGGCTAACGGGCATTTGGCTTTTGATGGGTATTGCCTTGCTCATTTGGGATCTAGATTTACGCCAACTGCCCGATGCCTATGTGAATGTTAATCTGGCATTAGTCGCGGTGGCCGTGTTGATGAGCCTACCGGATCGCCAGGAACATACCCGGTAGTGGTATTGTCTGCTGGTGTTAGCTATCATTCTGGTGCTGATTCCGACCCTTTTTAAGGCACTTACAAAACGGGATTTCAGCCCCGATGAGGCTACTGAGATTATTGTGTATCGGAAAATTTGCGCTCCCCAGGCTGTTACCGGCACGGCGGATACACCCTAACAACGCTTACATCCGCCTCGGTGGGCGGGATGGCAAAAACTGGAAGGTTCCTGATGTCCCTGTTACAGCAGCTTTACCACGCCCCGCCGCTGCAAAATCCGGCATTCCAGCGGGTGGCGCAGCGCCTTAACGTCCTGTGTTGTCACCGCGCCCTGCCGGGCCTCCTGTTCAGCCTGGGCATCTTGCGAGCCATCATTTCGCTGCTGGCGTATCCGGCGGCACACGGTGCGGATTCGTTCGCGTATTTGTTTTATGCCGAACGACTGGGTGGGCTGGACATCCCCGGCTTAAGCCAGGTCGTGCCGCCGCTGTATTCAGCGCTCATCCTGGTGACGTACAAAGGGTTAGGGTCGCTGTACTGGCTGATCGGGCTGCAAGTCCTGATGTCGGCAGCACTGGCCCCGTTGTATTATCTAGCCTTAAAACGATCTCACGCGGTGCTGGCGGTGGTCGCTGCGCTGGTGATTTTGCTGGATTTCCAGACAGCGACGGTCTTTAACTTCGTCTCCACCGAGCCGCTGTATGTGTTTCTGCTGGCGCTCACGTTTTACCTGTTTCTCCGGCAGGCGGAACAGCCGGGACGTGTGTGGCTTAAAGGCGATGCCCTGGCGGGACTGCTGCCGCTGCTGCTCATGCTGACGCGCGCGGTGGGCCGCTTCCTGATTATTCCCCAGGTGATCTTATTTGCCCTGTGGACGCGCAGTTGGAAACGCGGCCTGGTCATGGCGGGCGG
>DATALK010000264.1:0-7783 GCA_036261085.1 Phototrophicaceae bacterium
GGCGCGGGCAGCGGCTTTTTGAGCGAAGCGCTGCTGCGGGCGGGATTAAAGGTTGTCGCTATAGACCAATCACCCGCTATGCTGGACGTGATGCGGCAAAAGTTCCCCAATCAGCCCGTTACCTATGAGGTCGGCACGGCGGAAGCGCTGCCATTAGGTGATGCCAGCGTAGATTACGTGTTTGCCAATATGTATTTGCACCATGTAGAGCAGCCATTGGCCGCGATCCAGGAGATGGCACGGCTGCTGCGGCCTGGTGGGAAACTGGTTATCACCGACCTAGACAGCCACACTTTTGAATTCCTGCGCGCGGAACAGCATGATCGCTGGCTGGGCTTTGCCCGACCTGACGTGCAGCAGTGGTTGGAACAGGCCGGGCTGCGGTATGCCAGCGTGGGGGATGTCGGTTCCAACTGCTGCTCGGATTCGGCCTGCGGCACGCAGCGCGCCGATGTGACGATTTTCCTGGCCTACGGGGTGAAGGATAACGGGCAGCTTGACGATACGTTTGCCGTCGCGCCAGCATCCAGTTCTTGCGGCTGTTCGGGGTAGTGGCAACTGGAACACAAAAACTGAATGAACTGTGTATTGTGTATCGCTTCAACACATCTCAAAGGAAAATCAAATGACACACGACATCCAGAAAGCTGAATACTACACCCTGACCGTTCCGGGTCAGGTGGCGGAAGGCTTCAAACTGCTCTCGGTGTTTGCCGGGGTTGGAGTTAACCTCCGAGCTTTTAAGGCCGTTCCAGCAGAACCGGGATACACTCAATTCACACTTTTTCCTGATGACGGTTCAAAAATGACCGCTGGGGCGCAAAAAGCCGGACTGACTTTAGCTGGCCCATACTCAGCTTTGCTCATTCAGGGAGACGATGAGGCGGGCGCATTAGCGGACATTTATGAGCGGCTGGCGCAGGCCAATATTCAGGTTGACGAGTCCAGCGGGATCGCCAACATCAAGGGCCGTTATGGGGTTGTGCTTTATCTGAAACCGGAAGATGGCAACAGAGCGCTGGCGGCTTTGAAGCTGGAAGTTCCCCAAGCCTAGCAGAATCTTCAGAGCAAGCGTTGCTGGCTTTAAAGCCCCACGCCGAATTCGGCGTGGGGCAAACTTCGCTGAGGTGGGGCGCTTACGCTTCCACGCGCGTGGCAACAAAATCAATTTCTAACGTCACTTCTTCCGACACATTGGCGACGCCGGGGGCATTCGGGATGATCAGATCGTAGTCGCTCCGTGTTACGATAGCTTTGGCCGTCCCTTCCAGCCGGTCTTCGGAAACCAGCGTCGCCGTGACCGCAAACGTGGCCGGTTTCACAATATTGCGCACCTTTAAATCGCCCGTGATTTCAAAGGTCACCGCTTCACCGACTTCAATCTGTTCCGGCAAGCCGGTAATCGCGGTGGGCGTAAATTCGGCGAACTCATATTCGTCGCGGCTGGACTGCAAAATCTGGCCGCGAATCGCCCGATTGCGGAATTCGTTATCAGTTGCCAGCGTGCGGGCATTAATGCGAATCAGACCCACCTGAGAATTGGCCGGGGTGGTTAAATCTAGGCCAATATCCCCGGCGACCTGATCGGTTTTGCCAATCACGGTAGTGGGTTGGCCGCGCAGTTCTTCCGTCAGCGTAAACCGCACTTCGGATTCTTCGGGTACAATGCGGAAAATGGCCGGGCCGCTGGTGGCGACTTCTGCCGTCGCCTCGATGGTGGGTTCCGCCATTGGCAGTGCGGCAGTCTCAGCGGTGGCTTCCATCGTCGGCACACTGGCGATACTCACACCTGCGATCAGGGTGGCATTGGCGGCGCGCAGTTGTTCGACTTCGGCTTGAAGTTGGGCCACCTGCGTGACTAACGGATTGGGTGTAGCGGTTGCCAGCGCCAGCGTTGGCGCGCTGATCGCCGTGCTGGGTTCACCCGAACCACCCACGACTGACGTATAAATGAGAATGCTGGCGGCGCTGCTGATCCCAATTAAAACCAAAGCGCCAATAATCAACTGCACACGTTGCGACATAAATGCTCCTTCACGGTTAAGCCAATTCCAATTAAAACTCGCCCGGACGCGAAATGGCGATTCGCATCTGCTAATAGATACGCCATCAACCGCCTGAACCGATGTGGAAATTACCTGATGTTCCTAAAGAATAGGTGAGAATCGGATAACGAAACGGACACTGTTCCGTTTTGCCGGAGGGCTGGCATGGTGGTTCGGCGTGGCGGGAATGGGCGTTTGTTGGGGCAAGGGGGCTTAGCCGCATTCCAGGTGGGCAATGCTGCTCATGAGGATGTCGCGGAGGTGGGTGTCATCCAGCGCATAAAAGACGTGGCGGCCATTTTTTTGCCAGCGCACCAGCCCCATTTCGCGCAGATACTTAAGCTGGTGTGATACGGCGGATTGATCCATACCTAACGCTTCCGTTAAATCCGACACGCAGCTTTCCTGTTCGGCCAGGGCGCTGAGCAGCCGCACGCGCGTGGGGTCGGCCAACACCTGAAAAAAACGCGCGACGGTTTGGGCATCGGCTAACGGGAGGACAAGGTCAGTTTCAGTTGAAACAGCGTTTGACATCATGATGTTTCCTGTGTGTTGGTCTTTACACACGTTATCAAAAATGACGGGTTCGTGTCAATAGGTTCAAACTGTTGTCTTAAGGTGATTGCCTATCAAGCTTTAACAGATGGACAAAAGACACAGAGCAAGTAGTCGTTGTCCCAGCCAACCATTTTACGCTTGGCAGCAAAACCAACCTTGACCGATATACAGCGCCAGTCATGTAGACAAGCAGCAATATGACACCCTCAAGACCTCAGCCAGTGGTGATGGTAATCATGCTACCACTGCCGGACGTTTCAATGTCGTAGCGTAGGGCAGCGCCTTCATAGTTGGGACTTTGCAACCGCCCGTCGCTGCTCGTGCCACTGATCGTTTGATCATCGAAGATAACACTAGAACCCCAGCCTTTCGTCTGGACGCGGGTAGCGACACCCGATGGGCGGCGGACGATTAATTCGGAACCACTGCCACCTAGCCGGATGGGAACCATACGCGCAGGCTCAGGGAGATCAACACGGAACGTGCTCCCAGCGCCATTAGCCTCCAGTTCAAGGAGATCCAGACCGCCCAGTTCCGCGCTCAGCATCGCGCCGCCACCCTTGAGCGCGATCTGCCAGGGGATGGCGGTGCTGAGTGTCACCTCCGCTATACGCTTTTGTGTGCTCGGAAGCCACAGGCGTCGTGGATAGCGGATCGTCACAACGCCATCTTTGACCTTTACATCGGGTGGGGGGCCTTCGAAGCGGGCCTGATAGAGTGCGCCTGCAAGATCCCCTGCATACAGGCTCAGTTGGATTCCCTCGAAATGGAAGACAAGCCGGGCGCTTTCCAGATTGCCCAGCGGCGCAGAGAAGATCCCTTCATCGTTCACCGACGCCTCCCGCAGGCGTGCAATTTCTTCCCTGGCTAGCATGTTGCTGCGTTGCAGAAACTCCAACAGAAATGCCTTCTGCTCGTCGTTATATTGCGCTGCTATTTCCTCCCACGCTTTCCCAAGAGAAGCAAAAAGAGGGCTGATTTCCTGCTTGCCGTCCGAGCCTGTTATGAGCCTCACGATCACCCGACGGCCATCATTGGGGTCACGCTCCCGTCGCACCAGTCCCGCCTTCTCCAGGCGGTTGAGAATAGCCGTGAAGGTTCCGGTTGTGAGTCCCATGAGAGCAGCGATCTGACCAGCGGTAGCCTCACCGGTACTCTCCAAAATATCGATGACTTGCATATCCGTATCGGTCATCTCAATTCGCGCCGCTGCTGCCCGGAAGAAGGACGCGCCCAGTCCGTAACACTGCCGCAGCTCATTCACGAGTTTCCCACCCATCTCCGTTTGTTTGTTCCGTGAACCCATTGACATTTTTGATTTCTCCGTTTAAGATGCAATTAGCTTGAAAATCAAGCTAATTAATCGATGTATGATTTGAATATCTAGTAAATATCTTGTATCGTTTGCTGGATGTTCAAGCTGAATATATTGTAGCGTAGGAAGGCGCAAGCGGTAAGGAGGAATGAATATGCAAAACCAGGCAATCCAGGTGAAAGGGCTGCAAAAGTCCTACAAACAGCTCCATGTTTTGACAGGTGTGGATTTTGAGGTGGAAAAAGGCCGTATTTTCGCCCTGCTCGGCTCCAATGGCGCGGGCAAGACGACGGTTATCAAAATCCTCACCACGCTGCTGAAACAGGACGGTGGAACCGCCGCCGTCAACGGCTTCGACGTTGCCACAAAGCCCGACAGCGTGCGGCAGTCGATCAGCCTGACCGGGCAGTTTGCCGCCGTGGACGAGATTTTGACCGGACGGGAAAACTTGATGATGATCGCCAGATTGCGACACCTCAAGAATCCGCGTCAGATCGTGGATGATCTACTGAACCGCTTCGGTCTGGCTGACGCCGCTGACCGCCGGGTTTCCACCTATTCGGGGGGTATGCGCCGCCGACTCGACATTGCCATGAGTCTGGTCGGGAATCCACAGATCATTTTTTTGGACGAGCCGACCACGGGACTTGATCCCGAAGGCCGCCTCGAGGTTTGGAAGACGATCAAAGAGCTTGCCCATAATGGCACAACGGTATTTCTGACCACGCAATATATGGAGGAGGCTGAACAGCTTGCTGATCAAATTGCCATTCTGCATGAGGGCAGGATTATCGCCATTGGCACACTCGCTGAACTGAAAAAGCGGTTCCCGCCCGCAAAGGTGGAATACGTGGAAAAACAGCCGTCATTGGAGGAGATATTCCTCGCAATCGTTGGCAAAAAGGAGGAAAAGTAACATGGAAACAACACAGAAATACTTTTTCAGTGATATGGGTGTGATGCTTGGACGTTCCATGCGTCATATTTTCCGCAGCATGGATACCATCATCACGGTCACTATCACGCCGATTGCCATGATGCTGCTGTTCGTTTATGTGTTCGGCGGCGCGATTCAAACCGGCACGGACAACTATGTGAATTATCTGCTGCCTGGCATCTTGCTGATGGCGATTGCCAGCGGCATCGCTTATACGGCTTACCGGTTGTTTATGGATATGCAACGCGGCATCTTCGAACGGTTCCACTCCATGCCAATTGCACGTTCGGCCCCGCTGTGGGGGCATGTGCTGACATCACTGGTATCCAATGCGATTTCGGTTGTTGTTATCATTCTGGTAGCGCTCGTTATGGGCTTCCGCTCGTCGGCAGGCGTATGGTCATGGCTTGCTGTGGCCGGTATCCTCGCGCTGTTTACGCTGGCCTTGACTTGGATCGCGGTGATTGCCGGACTGTCCGCAAAATCGGTGGACGGCGCCGGCGCCTTTTCCTACCCGCTGATCTTCCTTCCATTTATCAGTTCGGCGTTCGTGCCCACCGCATCGATGCCGCCGATTGTTCGCGCCTTTGCCGAAAACCAACCGGTGACCTCGATTGTGGAAACCATCCGCGCGTTGCTGTCAGGTCAGCCTGTTGGCAATGATATTTGGGTTGCGCTCGCGTGGTGCTTAGGGATAACGATCGTGGCTTATGTATTTGCGATGCGGGCATACAAACGGAAAGCTGCTTAATGTTTGCAGGCATTAAGATGATAGTAGTCACCAAAACCTACGGTGCTTGAAAATTTCCTGCTATTTTGTCCCAGGCGAAAACAGGAAACAATTATCAATGTCAAACAACTGAATCTGTCAGTTATCAAAGCGCCTGATACTAAGACGTAGAGCCGATAACTGTGAGTGAAATCATCATTGTCGGCTCTTTCTTTATGATAACCCCCCAAGCTACCTGGCCGTCTCCTTTTCGGACGGCCATTATCCTCCCTTGAGTTTTGATATGCGATTGCCCTAACTGTTGGCTGCTTTTTTCTATGACCGCCAGTATTGAGGCCAATTGTCTTCAGCTTCCCGACTTTGTCATAATCTTAATATTATTCACTGGATACTTTTGTTCTCAAATCGAGTATAATAAACATGTCTGTATTGAAATGTATGAGGATTCTAGATCGGAACGATGGACGACTACAACGGCCATAGACAGAGCCGGGCGGCACATGTGTGTGTTGGCCCGTTCTGTCACTCACCAGGAGCGTTCCCCGGCTAAACTCCCCTTTGGGCTGGCGATCTGGCGGACACGCTCCTTAACCCAGGCAGTGTTGTCACCAGCCATGACCGGAAAGGACGCTGGCCTATGATAATTACCGTTATTCACCCTGTGTACCGGCTGGATGCGTATTGCATCCATGCTCTGCCAACCGTACTTCAACTTCAAACGCGCTGCCATCCCCTCACGTTCCAGTAACCGAACGCGCCGTTAACCTGTTTGCCGGTTTCGTTCGCTTACAACTGGATAAAAAGTGGAGGGACTCCCATGATTACGATTCTAAAGAACACCGAACTCGGTCTGCAAACCCTGGATCAGCCCGTAGATGGCTGCTGGATTAATTTAGTGAACCCATCCTCGGATGAAGTGACCCGCATCCGGGATGAGTATCAGATTCCCGAAGATTACCTGACGTACCCGCTCGATCTGGACGAACGCGCCCGGACGGAAACCGACGATGGCAAGGTGCTGATTGTGCTGCGCGTCCCCATCTATATGGGCGATAATGTGGATATTCCCTATGAAACGGCCCCGCTCGGTATTGTTTTAACCGAGCGCGTGTTGGTGACGATTCAAAAGAACGATCTCAACGTGGTCTCCGGCCTGATTAATGGTCGGGTACGCAGCATCAGCACCAACAAACGTTACCGGCTGATTCTGTTCCTGCTGCTGGCGGCGGCGACCAAATATCTGGCCTATCTGCGTGAAATTGACCGCCGGGTGGATGTGCTGGAAGACCAACTGCACAAATCGCTGCAAAATAAAGAGGTGTTGGGGTTGCTGAAGTATCAGAAAAGCCTGACGCTGTTCACGGCGGCGCTCAAATCCAACGAGTTGATGATCGCGCGGTTGCAGCGCAACCATCTGTTTAACAAGTACGAGGAAGATCAGGACTTGCTGGAAGACGTGCTGACCGAACTCCAGCAGGCCATCGAAATGACCAATATTTCCAGCAACATCCTCAGCCAGATGATGGACGCTTTTGCCTCGATTATCTCCAATAACCTGAACGTCGTCATGAAATTCCTGGCGTCCATCACTATTATCCTGTCTGTGCCGACGCTGATTGCCAGCATCTATGGGATGAACGTGCCGCTGCCGCTGGATGCCGCCGATCACGCGTTGCCGGTGCTGCTTGGCGTGATGCTCAGTGTGATGATTATCGTGCTGATTATTTTCCGGCGGCGGGATTGGCTGTAGGGCAAATACAA
This sequence comes from Phototrophicaceae bacterium, assembly GCA_036261085.1. Lineage (GTDB taxonomy): Bacteria > Chloroflexota > Anaerolineae > Aggregatilineales > Phototrophicaceae > CFX2. Next base: position 7,347 of record DATALK010000264.1, read on the forward strand.
AAATCGAAATTGGTATTGTACGGACACGATCTATCGTGTCCGTACTAAAGCATGAAAATACCGATCTCATATTCATTGTCCTCCCGCCCATTTAGCGGCTATACTCGTGGCCGAAAATCACCTCAACAGGGAGCGCGGCAGCATGTACGTGGATGAACTGGAAACCCCTAGCGTCCTGATTGACCTGGAGCGCATGGAACGCAATCTCAACCGGATGCAGACCTACTGCAACGAGCATGGACTGGCGTTCCGCGCACATATTAAAACCCACAAAATCCCGGACATCGCCCGCCTTCAAGTGGACGCGGGGGCGGTGGGCATCGCCTGCCAGAAGGTCAGCGAGGCCGAGGTTTTTGTCGCCGCCGGATTCAACGACATCCAGATTCCCTACAACATTGTCGGCAAACAAAAAACGGCGAAACTGGCCGACATGGCGT
>DATALK010000275.1:0-7503 GCA_036261085.1 Phototrophicaceae bacterium
TGCTGACTTCCAGACCGCCGTAAGCAAAAAACAGGGCTACGCCAATCCAGACGGCAGGCATTAACAGGACTTGACGGCTTTGTTTGGGCGCAGTTGTTGGTCCGGCAGTCGCCGGGGCTGGAGCCGATGCGGGGGTTTGCCACCAGGTGCGCGTCAGGAAAAAAATCACGGTCAGCAGCACATACACCCCGGCGACAATCGCATACCCAACGCGCCAGGATTGACCGGCGGTAATCATACTGGTCATCAGCCAGGGGCCAATCGTTGCGCCCACGCCAAAACAGGCGTGCAGCCAGTTCATCAGGCGCGGGCTGTAATGGGCGGCAAAGTAGATGTTCAGGCCGCCATCAATCAGCCCGCTGCCCACGCCCATAATGAGCGCGATGGCGATCACACTCGCCCAACTGGGTGTGATCGCGTAACCGATCAGGCCGATAGTCGTGACGATGGCGCTAATCAACAGCATTTTGCCAATCCCGAGACGGCTGATAATCCGCCCGCTGGTGAACGTAGCGATAAAATAACCAATCGTTCCCGCGATGGACAGCAGCCCATAGGCTTCGATGGGCACAGCAAACGTTTTCTGCATATGTTCCGGCGCCCAGGCGATATTAAGCAGGGTTCCCGGAATACCGAGGGCGATAAAGCCCAGATAAGCAATACCGACCAGAATCAGGCCGGAACGATTTAATTTAGGGGATTGAGTCAAAGTGGGGCTTCCTTCGTGTGATGTAACTTCGCCCATTATACGGGAGGTTGCCTGCCCCAACAATAACCACTGTGAACCCATCTTCACAAAAAATTTATGGGGTTAGGGCCGGGTTTTTGGCGCTTGTAAGGATGCACGGCCTACTTTAGACTTATCAGAGATGATGCTCATTTGCAGGAAGAAAAATCATGCCCAAGACTGTGGTTGTAATCCCAACCTACAACGAACTGGAAAACCTGCCGCTGATTACCCAAGCGCTGTTTGAACTGAATATCAACGATCTCCAGATTCTCATTGTGGACGATAACTCGCCCGATGGCACGGGCAAGCTGGCCGATGAGCTGGCGCTGAACACTTATCCGGGGCGCTTGTCGGTGCTGCACCGGACGCAAAAAGCGGGTCTCGGCCCAGCTTATATCGCCGGTTTTAAAGAGGCTTTGCACCTGGGCGCGGATTACATCATTCAGATGGACGCCGATTTTTCCCACCAACCCAAATATCTTCTCGATTTGCTGAAAGCGATTGAGACCCATGATCTGGTGATCGCCTCGCGTTTTGTCAAAGGCGGCAGTGTAGACGAAAACTGGAGTTTCTACCGCAAGCTGCTCAGTTGGTTTGCGAACCGGGTCTATACGCCCCTCATTCTGGGCATTCGCGTCTACGATGCAACGGCGGGCTTCCGCATCTGGCGGCGGCAGACCCTCATCGGTCTGGATTTAGACCGTATTCGCTCCAATGGGTATGTCTTCCAGGTGGAGATGGCCTATGTCGCCAGCCGCCTGGGTTTCCGCGTCGGCGAAATCCCGATTTATTTCCCGGATCGTAAACTCGGCCAATCCAAGATGGACATTCGCATTCAGATTGAAGCGGCGATGCGCGTCTGGCAGGTGATGCTGCGCCACCGCGCGCTAAATCCGCAAAACCGCCGCACTCAAGCGTATAGCGGTTAGCATATTTTTGAAATGGTTTCCTGTAGTTTTATTAAGTGTCGCCGCACGTTATAATCCGACAAATGTCAGCTCAATAACGTGGTGGGAATTGTTATGCACAACCGTCTCGAACGCACCCGTATCAGCCAATTAACCTCGACCTACGGGCCAGACGAGCCACCGCGTCTGCCAATGGATTTTGGTGATTACCTGTCGCTCATCTGGCGGCTGGATAAACACCGCGATGACCCGGCCAAAGTTCAGTATTACCGCCAATGCGCGCTGGCTTTGGCGGAAGGCTTGGGGTTAAAAGGCCGCAGCGTTTTTCGGCTGGTCGAACTGACCCCGCCGGGGGAATTATACGAGCAACTGCCCAATGCGCCGTACCGGGGCACCAGCCGCTTAGTGGATGCGCAGGATCGCAAAGCGGCCATTGCCCAACTGGCGCAGCTCCGTCTGGATATTCTCCGTATTGGGACGTATCACGACAGCTGGCCGGTCAGTTGGCCGGGCAGTGGGATTATTGATACCGACCTGCGGGAACGGGTGTTTGCGGTTTTGTTTACCGCCCTTCAGGGGCAGTATGAAAATTTCGGGCGGCTGCTGCTGGTGGTGGATATTGTCCTGGGTGATTTACTGTTGGGGATGCACCAAACCCAGGAAATCAGCCTGCACGAGCTGATTTCCAAGTTTCGTTACCCGAATTTCGCGGATCCCAAAATTCGCGGCGCGTATTACAGCGGCGTCTAATCAGTCCTCAAACGCGGCCACGACTCGCCGGACACCTTGAACGCGGGCGACACGCCCGACAATTTCGCTTTCGGTGGTCCCGGTAGGCAGTTTGCCCACCAGCACCAAATTGCCGTACTGGCTGCGTCCTACATTGACTCCATCCGGCAGCCGCTGCCCTGCTTCCAGCCGAATACTTTCATCGTCAAACAATTCGCTGGCATCCACCGCCACCACCCCGGGGACACTAGGGACGGTGTTTAAAAAATACTGTCGCGTATTGGGCGTCTGGACGTGGCCGGAAATTTTGACGATGCCCTCCGTGACCTGGACATGGACGCTGTGCCGGTCTTTGGTCAGTGGGGGATACGATAATTTTAAGCGGTCAACCTCGGCCTGAATATCAAGATCATGCCGCTTCAACGAAACTTTAGGCTGCTCCATTATTTGGGGACTCTCCAATAAACATCTTCACTGTACAAACTTAGAATCACTGGTGCGCCTCAATCTGACATTAATTTTCGATGAGGGTTTTGAGAGGCCGCTCTGGTTATAAGAGGGCTGCACCTCAACGGCCCGCTTTTGCTCATAACCTTGATTATCAGACAAAATGGCTAAAGGCGGTTTTTGCGCCCTGACCGGGGGCGCGTTAACATGAGGTTATCTAACCCCGGGCGGTTCAGCAATCGCCCCTACAGGACACGAGGCATTATGTCAACCAAGCTGGCCTGGATTGAAACGGAACTGAATAACCTGCGCGAGCAGGGTTTGTTTAATACCATTCGGACGTTAAATAGCCCCCAGGGCGCGTGGCTGGAAGTGGACGGGCGGCATGTCCTCAACCTGTGTTCCAACAATTATCTGGGGTTGGCGAACCATCCCCGGCTTAAAGAGGCGGCCCGTATTGCCATTGAACATCTCGGCATTGGCCCGACGGCGGTGCGCAGCATCGCCGGAACCACCAGCCTGCACCTGGAACTGGAACACAAACTGGCGCAGTTTAAAAAAGTGGAAGCGGCGCTGACCTTCCAGAGCGGTTTTAACGCCAACATTGCCGTTATTCCGGCGTTGGTTGGCAAGGGTGACATCATTTTTAGTGACCAGTTGAATCACGCCAGCATCATTGATGGCTGCCGCCTGAGCCGCGCCGAAATTGTGGCTTACGAACACAACAACGTGGCCGATTTGCGCCAGAAAATCGCGGAGACGCGCGAATATGGGCGGCGCATCATCATCAGCGATGGTGTGTTTAGCATGGACGGCGACATCGCGCCGCTGCCTGCGCTGTACGAAGTGGCCGAAGAACACGACATTCTGTTGATGGTAGACGATGCGCACGGCGAAGGCGTTCTCGGTCACGGTGGGCGCGGCATCGTGGATCATTTTGAGTTACACGGCAAGGTGGACATCGAAGTCGGCACGATGTCGAAGGCGTTTGGCGTGGTCGGCGGCATGGTCGCCGGGAAGCAGGTATTGGTAGACTGGCTGAAACAGCGAGCGCGTCCGTTCCTGTTCAGCAGCGCTATGACGATTCCTGACACAGCGGCCTGCCTGGAAGCGGTAGACATGTTAACCCAATCCACCGAACTGGTTGACCGGTTATGGTCTAATGCTGCGACCTTCAAAGCGGGCATGAAACAACTGGGCTTTGATACCGGCCATACAGAAACGCCAATTGTGCCGGTAATGCTGGGCGAAGCGCCGCTGGCGCAGCAGTTCAGCCGCCGCCTGTTTGAAGAAGGCGTGTTTGCGATGGCGATTGGTTTCCCGACGGTGGCAAAGGGCAAAGCGCGCCTGCGCGTGATGAACAGCGCCGCGCACAGTGCCGAAGACCTGGAAATCGCCCTCAGCACTTTTGAGCGCATCGGCAAAGAACTGGGTGTGATTTAAGGCGCACCAACAATAATTGGCGATTGAGATGCTGTCCGCCATCCGCTGGCGCCGAGGGTTCCAGGTGGTTTGCATCGTGTCCGGCATTGGCTTGCTGCTGGGTCTCGGTTATCTGAACACAGTCCCCCAACCGCCGTTGAGTACGATTCAGTTTGTTATGCTCTATGGCGGCATCGGGCTGATTGTCTGGGGCCTGGGCGGGGGCTGGCCGGGTTTAACCGCCCTGCTGCGTTCCGAACCGGCGCTCACCCGGAATGAAATCTTGGCGCTGCTGGCAATTCTGGTGCTGGCCTTCGGGTTACGCTTGTGGCGACTGGAAGATTCGATTCGCGTCCTGGTGGATGAACTCAACCCCATCAACGAAATCCTGCATCTCTGGGATAATCCCCGACTGCCGATCCTCGAACCGATCCAGCCCTACTCGCCGTTTCCGCGAGTATTCGCGGCCTGGGGTGCTGCTGCGGCTTCCCAATTTGGTCACACTTTATGGGCACTGCGGCTGCCAAGTGTGGTAGTGGGGACGCTCACCGTCGGCGTCGTTTATTTTCTGGGGCGCAGCCTGTTCACGGGCAAAACCGCCCTGATGGCGGCGCTGCTGCTGGCAACCATTCCCCTGCATCTGCATTTCAGCCGCATTAATGCTTTACATGTGGCGGATCCGTTGGTGGGTTCGCTGGCCGTGTGGTTTCTGGTCGGGGCGCTGCGCTCGAATCAACACATGGCCTGGACGCTCAGTGGGGCCGCTTTAGGTTTAACCCAATATTTTTATGAGGGCGGACGGCTGCTCTTCCCTGGATTGGTCGCCGTTTGGCTACTGCTGAAACTGCTGCACCAACCGCAAAACTGGCAGCAGTGGCGGCGCGGTTTAATGATTTGGTGCGTCACGGCGGTGATTGTGGCGGCCCCGGTTTATATCACGCTCAGCCAATTTCAGGAACCGGCTGCTGCCCGCCTGAATCAAAATCTACCACCCGCAGACTACCTGTACGCCCTACTGACCGCGCGCCCCGGCAGCAACGCTTTCCAGTGGTTGGGGCAACACCTCCTTAATCCGCTGCTGCTGTTTATCAGCCAACCCGATACGGGCGTTTTTTATGGAGGCGACCAACCGCTCATTCTGTTGGTGCTGCTCCCGGCCTTTTTTGCCGGATTGTTTTGGGCGGGGAAAGTGTCGAGTGGACGGATGCTGCTGCTGTGGTTTGCCCTGACCTGGGCTGGTAATCTACTCTTGGCCGACAGCGCGCTGGCCTCCCGTTATGTGGTCGTTCTACCAGCGGTGGTTCTGCTGTTGGCGCTGGGTATCACGTCGGTAGCGACCCATTTGAAGGTAAAACAACGTGATACCCTGGCCTGGGGCTATGTCGTGGCGTGTTGTTTGATTCAAGTGATTTACTATTTCGGCCCGCACCTCGACACTTTTAACCGGCAAATCCGGCCTGACCGCCGGGACGCCTACGATGCTATTTTGCGCACTGCCGACCTGCCGCCGGGGACGCGGATTTATCTCGTGCAACCGCCACCGACAATGACCGAAACGTATGCTCGGACGTTTTTGCGGTATGTCGCCCCTGATCTGGAAATCTATTTTGTGGACGATGTGCGCGGCCTGGATTGGGAGCAGTTAGCCGGGCCGGTAGCTTTTTTTGTGCCCCGCGATGCTGCGGAAACTATCGCGCTCTTAAACCAGCATTTTGACCTGCAACCGCCCCAGGACACGCCGTATTTTGTCCCCGCCGAAACCTATCGCCTCTATCGCCCAACTTTTCACTGAAAGTTGGGCTTTCCAACTTTCGCCTGACCACGCGCTGGGTCCCGGTTTTGGTGACTGGCGCGCTTTCAGTTACAATGCGCTTGTTCGATTGTCTAACAAAGGATAACGGCGGCATGTCTCTGGAAACCATCATCATTCCAGTTGAATCGCGGTTAGGTGTGACCGTTCCCAACCACCTGCTGGCGCACGAGCCACCCAGCGCCGATTTGCTGATCTTGCTGCCGGGACGCGGTTACACCTGTAACCATCCGGTGCTGTATTACCTGCGGCACGCCGGAATTGAACGCGGCTATGATGTTTTGAGTATTGAATATGCTTTCCAGGTCGCCAGTCGGGATTTGGATGCGGACAGCCTGACTGCGCTGGCGGAAGATGTGCTGGTTGCCACCCAAGCGGTGCTGGCGCGCGGTTATCAGCGCGTGTGTATCGCGGGCAAATCGCTCGGTACGCCGCTGGCGGGGGAGTTGGCGCGTACCATCACCTCTGGGGCGGTTTCGTTATTACTGCTGACGCCCATTGGCGGCGCGCTGCAAGGTCTGGGCGACTGCCCGACATTAGCGATTATTGGTACAGCGGATCCCCTGTATACACCCGAACTGGTTAGCGCTTACGACGATCACCCGACGATTACCTGGCAAGTGTACGACGGCTTGAATCATAGTTTGGAAATGCCGGGCGACTGGCGCGCTTCACTGGCCGTGCTGCCGGAAATCATAACCGGTTGTGAAACCTTTATGAGTCGAGGAACTGCTCAATGACCAACGCCTGGAACGCCGATTTGTACGATGCCAAACATCACTATGTCACCGATTATGGCGCGTCCCTGGTGCAGCTCCTCGCTCCCCAACCCGGAGAACGGATTCTTGACCTGGGCTGCGGCACGGGGCATCTGGCGCACCAGATCACCGAACGCGGCGCGCAGGTGGTCGGTCTGGATAACTCCGCCGACATGATTCAGATGGCCCAGCAAAATTACCCGGATTTGACGTTCATTCAGGGGGAGGCGACGGCTTTCCGGTTTGATGAACCCTTTGACGCGATTTTTTCCAACGCGGCGCTGCACTGGATTAAGGACGCCGAGCCAGTTGTGGTGAGTATGGCGCGAGCATTAAAACCGGGCGGGCGGCTGGTGGTGGAATTTGGCAGTCGGGGCAATATCGGCACGCTGATTACCGGCATTCAGAACGCGCTCCAGGCGTATGGGTATTATTTCTTGCAGGAGCCGCTGCCCTGGTACTTTCCCAGCATCGGGGAGTACGCCAGACTGCTGGAAAAACACGGTTTTCGCGTGGTCTATGCCACCGATTTTGACCGGCCCACGCCGCTGGAGGGTGAAAACGCCCTGCGCAACTGGCTGGCAATGTTTGGTGGCAGTTTCTTCCGGCTGATTCCCGCCGATCAGATTGAACCCATTATTCAGGACATTGAAACGCGCCTGCGTCCGCTGCTGTACCGCGACGGCCAATGGCTGGCGG
>DATALK010000479.1:0-6036 GCA_036261085.1 Phototrophicaceae bacterium
ATTAAATCGGTAGGGTTAGTTGGTCGGGGCGGGTTTAAAACCCGCCCCGCTGCCAATCCGCCCTTAACCCATGACCGCCCAACATTCAAAGGAGTCACTTTATGGCAGCCGAAAGCCACCCCTTCCCTGTAACCGTTAACCGCGCGGAGCGGCAGAAACAGATTGTGCTGGCCGTCAGCCGCCTCTGGGGCTGGGTTTTCCTCGTCGGTTTGATTATCTTTTTTGCCACGAGGATTTCCGCCACCACCGATGGCGATGTGAACTTCCTCACGCTCCGCAACTCCCAAAATATTTTAATGGCGATTACGCCGGTTTTGCTGATGGGCCTGGGGCAAACCTTCGTCATTATCACGGGCGGGATTGACCTGTCGGTGGGTTGGGTGATGGGGTTGGCCTCAGTGGTGTCGGCGCTGGTTATTGCCGATTTTGTTAATCGGGGCATGGCGGAAGGGCTTGCCATTATTCTGGGTTTTGTCATTGGCGTCATTTCCGCTGCCATTCCTGGTTTTATCAATGGCATGATTATTGCTAAATTAAAAATTCCTTCATTTATTGTCACGCTGGGCATGTCGTTTGTTGCGCGCGGCATTTCGATGCTGCTCTCCGGCGGCAACGTGGTCATCGGCCAACCGCCCGGTGTGCGTACCTTTGGCAACGAAGCGCTGCTGTACCTGATTAGCGGCGAAGACGGCGGCCTGTACTTTTTACAAAAACCGAATGTCACCGGCGAACTGCTCCAACGGTTGGATCGCATTCTGCCCTGGCCGGTAGTCGTCACGGCGCTTGCCACCCTCATCCTGTTATTTGTGCTGCACCGGATGCAGTTCGGGCGGCACACTTACGCCATCGGCGGGAACCGGGAAGCCGCGCTGCGGGCCGGTATCAAGGTGGATCGCCACATGATTATGCTCTATACCCTCTCTGGCATCACTGTCGGAATTGCCGGAATTTTGCATACGGCCCGGTTTAACGGTGGTTCGTCCGTCGGGGGTGATCCGCAGATGATGCCTTCGATTGCGGCGGTTATTATCGGCGGGGTCAGCATGTCGGGCGGTCATGGCAGCGTGGCGGGGACGGTGATTGGCGCGCTGATTGTGGCCGTGTTAACTACCGGTTTGGTCATGCTGAATGTCCAACCGTTCTGGCAGTACATTATTATCGGCATCGTTATCATTCTAGCGGTGCTGATTGACCAGACGCGCGATTTAATCGTGGGTCGGATGGAAGCACGGGGGCAATAAGATGGAACCGGTTCTGTCTGTCAAAAACATCGTCAAACGCTTTGGTGGTTTGACCGCTGTCAACCACGTCAGCTTAGATGTCTGCCCCGGTGAAGTGGTGGGGCTGGTGGGGGATAACGCGGCGGGCAAATCCACCCTCATCAAGTGTATCTCCGGCGTGTATCATCCCGAAGAAGGTGAGATTTATTTCGAGGGACAGCAGGTGCATTTTTCGCATCCGCTGGAAGCCCGCGCCGCCGGGATTGAAACCATCTATCAAGACCTGGCGCTGTCGGGAAATCTGGACGTACCCTCGAATATTTTCCTGGGGCGTGAGATCAAAAAGCGATACCTGGGCGGCCTCATTAACACCCTCGACGAAAAATTTATGCTGCGCGAAGCCGAGATACTGTTAAAAGACCTGGAAATCCGCTTTCCCAATCTGAAAATGCCGATTGATAAACTCTCCGGTGGGCAGCGGCAGGCCGTCGCCATTGCCCGCGCCCTGTATTGGAACGCGAAGTTTATCATCATGGACGAGCCGACTAACAACCTGGGTGTGATCGAGCAGCGCAAGGTGGTGGAACTGATTCGCCGCTTGCGGGATCAGGGCGTGCCGGTGATTCTCATCAGCCACACGCTGCCGGATGTGTTTGCTGTGACGGATCGTATTATCGTGATGCACCGGGGGCGGAAGGTGACAGAGAAACCAACGGCTGACACCAACAGCACCGAAATTGTACAGTATATGATGGGCGCGCTGGACGATACCCGCGAAGTGGCCGCGCCTTGATGATGGCGTAGCCAGCACTGCTTATAAAAGTCGGGGCGGTTGCTGAACCGCCCCGCCAAAAATATTTTAATAAAATGGCGCGAACGAAATTGTGAGGCGTTCGCGCCGGTTATTTTTTATTCACCCACCTTAGCGGGTATGACTAACATGCCGTTCAGAATACGTTCCATCGCCATCGTGTGGCAGCACACGCCACGACTGTGGAAGAAATCACAATCGCAGTGCCAGTGGCCTTCGCTGTGACCAAAATGATGGTCACTGTTGCTGCCCTGGAACGTTAGATCAAAGGATTTAAACTGGACGCGGTCCCGTTCTTCGGCGTATCGTTTGGCCTTCTCAACATCGCTCACCACGTTCTGACCGGGGGTATAGGGCAGCGCGTGCCGCTTGAGCATCGGGCGCAGCAGCTTTTCCAGGGTCATAATGTGCGGGCAAATCTGATGGGCGTGAAAACCGGGACAGGTACATTCCCAGCCTTCGCCGTTCAAGGAGATTTCGTAACTGTTGTTGTCGCCCCGGAAATTAAGCGCGAACGCATGGAAAGTAATACGTTCCGGTTCTTCCGCGTAGCGCCGGGCCTTTTCGATTTTGCCGATCATGCCGTAATCCATTGACCAAACTCCCTTTTAGCTAGACATGTATTTGGACATATATAAGAAACGCGCGGTTCGGATACAGCCCAAACCGCGCGTTAAAAGTCGAGATATTCGGTTGGCGTTAAGATCTTCATCGGTACACTTGCTTTCTCAACGTCCCAACATAGAGATCAGTTTAAGCGGGTTTTAACATCTTGTCAAATGAATGTTAGCTAATATCGTATATTTCGAATCGGTCTGACTCCGGGGAACTTTCGTCCTCATACACGCCCGATTTTTATGGATAAGCAGGTGGCCGCGCCGGATTGGAAACACACGATGAGGCGGTAGTGGGGCTACCACTCCGCCACAGAACCATCATCCAACCGCCAGACCGGATTACGCCAATGATGCCCAGTTCTGGCGGCTTCGCGCACAAATTCTTCGTTGATGCGAATGCCCAGACCGGGGCCGTCCGGCAGGCGCACACAGCCCTCGGCGTATTCAAAGACCGCCGGTTCAACCAGATAATCCAGCAAATCGTTGCCCTGATTGTAGTGGATTTTCAGACTTTGTTCCTGGATAAAAGCGTTGTGTGCCACGGCATCCACCTGTAAACAGGCTGCCAGCGCAATTGGCCCCAACGGACAATGTGGGGCCAGCGCCACATCATAGGCTTCCGCCATTGCTGCGATTTTGACGACTTCGGAAATGCCACCCGCATGAGAGACATCCGGCTGAATCACATCCACGTAACCAGCTTGCAGCAGCGGTTTAAAATCCCAGCGGGAGTACATCCTTTCGCCCGTTGCAATTGGCGTGGACGTGTGGGCGGCAATCTCGCGCAGCGCCTCGTTATTTTCTGGCAGTACCGGCTCTTCAATAAACAACAAATGGTAGGGTTCGAGTTCCCGCGCCAGCACTTTTGCCATAGGTTTATGAACGCGCCCGTGAAAATCCACTGCAATACCAAAACCGGAACCCGTCGCTGACAGCACGGCAGCCACCCGCGCCAGCACCACTTCTACCTTCTCGAATGAGTCCACATAGTGCATTTCTTCAGTGGCATTCATCTTAACAGCGGTAAAACCAAGCGCCTGTTTTTCTTGGGCTTCGCGGGCCACATCCTGTGGACGATCCCCGCCAATCCACGAATACACCCGCAACCGTTCCCGCACTGGCCCGCCGAGCAGGCTGTAAATAGGCACGCCGTGCCACTGGCCTTTGATGTCCCACAAGGCCTGATCCAGTCCGGCAATGGCGCTCATCATGACCGGCCCGCCGCGATAAAAGCGCGTGCGGTAGAGCGTCTGCCAAATGTCCAACACGGCGCGCGGATCACGCCCGATGACAAAATCCTCAATTTCACGCACGGCAGCCGCCACCGTGTCGGCGTGGCCTTCAACAATCGGTTCGCCCCACCCGGCCAAACCTTCGTCGGTGGAAACTTTCAGGAACAACCAGCGCGGCGGAACGGTAAACAGTTCAAGTCCGGTAATTTTCATGGGTTAACTTCCAATACTATAAAAAACTAAAGCGGGTTGACGAAACCAATCCCGGTAAAACCCGCAATTATTGGACGGTTCACGAACGGCTTTCGTATCAGAATCCGCCTAAATCCGGCCACTGTGAAAAGATAGCCATGATGAAACACGGCGTCAACAACAAACCGAGTAACATGACCAGCACCATGATGAGCAAAACTGTTTTTAGCGTGATTTTCACCGGCGGTGGCATCTCCGCCTCCTAATTGGGTTGTGTGCCAAGTCGAAATCGGGATAGTTTATCCGGTTTCGTATAAATACCACTGTTTTTTCTGAACCGCGCCTAACTTACCATAGAGCCGCGCGGCTTCGTCGCCATAGGCCGTGATATAGGCGATTTTAATCCCATCTGCCGCTAATCGGTGGAAACACGCGCGCACTACCGCTTCGGCCAAACCTCGGCGGCGATAATCCGCCAGCGTACAAATACGTTCAATCTCCGCCACCCGATTTTCAAAATCCACGAACCCGACACAGGAAGCCACATGAACGCCTTCCCCTGTAATGACGGAAAAATCGTACTGCGGGAAATAACACGGGCATTCCCGCGAATAGGCATAGGCCCAGAGATCAATGTCGCGTACCGTATCCTGGTCGGCAAAGGCGTTCCGCTGCAAGCGCCGTTTGCTGGCATAGTTGGTATCGGTCAGGCCGTCCACGATTTTGAACCCGTCCGCCAGCACAATTGGCTCGGCGGCTTTGACGGCCAGATCATACTGGCGGGTGATCGCCACTGGCCCCCGGTTGGTAAAGCCGCACTGCTCCAGATAGCCAAAAACCTCCGGCTGAAACTCGTGGATTTCAGTTCGTAAAGGCTCCCGCTGCACCCAGTGCGCTGTCACCCATTCCAGGATGTCCCGGTACAGGAAAGCATACCCCTGGCGGGTGAAAATGGTGAAGTTGCCATCGCCGGACTCCGAAACCACAAAACCGAGCAAGTCTTGCACATCGTTCAACCACAACTGGCAGTTGTCCCGGAAGAATGGCGGGAAGAATTTATTGTCGCCCCACAGCCCATATTTCCAATCGCCAAAGCGGCTGAACAGCCAGATAAAACGCTCCTGCCGGTAACGGTAGTCGTCCAGCAGAAAGCGCCAGATGCGGTCAAAATCACGGCTGAGTTCATCATAAGCGCGCTGGGTGAGGTGCATAAAAATACTCCCGGTAGCGAGAAACCTTGAAAAAAATGGGGTTTGAATTTATTCTACCACAAAGGGTCATAATGGTTCAAATCTTCATTCAAAACGCAGCTTAACCTTTGATGCCCCCAATTTTAATGGCCGGAGCCAGATGAGCACAGTTTTTCCAGGTGAAAAGCATGTTAGGCTGTCTTGTAGGATGGCCGTGAGGCAAGCGGCTGATCGCAGACGTGTTATAATCACTAACCATAATCTACGTCATTACCAGGGGGTTGATAATGGCTGAAGCAGCGCCCGTCCCGGTTAACCCATCCCAGCCCGCCGCCGAGGCCGCTGATCTCGCTGCGGTTCCGTTTGTCGGGCGGCAAAAAGCCTTTGAACGGCTCTATCAGCAGCTTACCGACCCAATGAAAGCCGAAACCACCGTTGTACTGGGGCGCCAGTCCAGCGGCAAAACAGCGCTGTTACAGCATTTTGACGCCTTTTTTGATGAGAGTTTTGTTACAGTCTATATTCCTCTACGGACTGTGCCGCTGACCAATGAGACAGCCTGGTTCCGTGATTTGGCGCGCCGGATTACGGCGGAAATCGCGGCGCACAGTTTTACCCATTCGCGCCTGCCGGGAGATGTGCCCGAACGCGCGGAGGTACGAGCGTGGTTTGAGGAAGATTATCTCAAAGAAGTGATTAACGTTATCCGGCGGCATCGGCGGCTGGTGCTGCTGCTGGATGATATGGACGCCTTGCTGCGCGCGGTGGCGGACG
>DATALK010000291.1:0-14662 GCA_036261085.1 Phototrophicaceae bacterium
GCGCATCGGACGCTTTTTGCGGAAAACCAGCGTGGACGAACTGCCGCAGCTGCTCAATGTGCTGCGGGGCGAAATGAGTCTGGTCGGGCCGCGCATGATTACGATGGCCGAAGTTGAAAATTACGGGAGGTGGGGGTTAAACCTGCAAACCGTTAAACCGGGCATCACCGGGCTGTGGCAGGTCAGCGGGCGCAGCGACATCACTTATGAGGAGCGCGTCCGGCTGGATATGCGCTATATCCGTAACTATTCCATCTGGCTCGACCTGCAAATTCTATTCCAGACCGTGCCATCGGTCATCTTCAGCCGGGGCGCGTATTAAAGGCCCTCACGGCTGAATTTCCACCACCACGCCTTCTTCCGCCCAGGTATACAATGCCTGGGCGTTTTCATTGCTCAGGAGAATACAGCCATACGTCACGCGCGTTCCCAGGCTGTTGGTCCATAACAACTGGCTGCCGCCGCGCGTTGGGAAGCCGTGAAAGCCATTGGTAAAGTCTGATCCAGGAATGGGCCGGTAAACACCCATAAAATACGGCATCCACAAATTCCAGTTAGCGGCATAAGCGTTCTCGACATGTTCAATAATCTGGTAAAGACCCGGCCAGGTCGGGCTGGAATTAATGCCGGTGCTGACCGTCCACTCCCATTTAAGCGCGTCGTTTTCATAAACCCAGGCGCGCTGCTGCGTAATACTAACGACAATCCGTTTATCAGGATCAACCGGGAACAGCAGGAAATTATCCTCCGAGGGAATAGTAATCGTCTGCCCGATGCTGACATTTTCCAGGCCGCCGTTCGCCTGCTGGACATAAGGATACGGGACGCCGTAATCCCAGGCGATACTGATGATCGTTTCGCCAGACTGCACCACGTGCTGCCGATCATGGTGATAGACTCGCACAGCGGAGGTCGTTTGTCCCGCCGCGACAGCGGCCTGAAGCGCCGTTACCGCATCCTCCAATTTGAGATAGCGGCTGGCGTCCAGCACGCCATCAGCCTGCATTTGCAGATAATCCCGCACCGGGGCGGCATTTAAGGTCAGCGCCAAACCGGTAGCGCTGTTGGCGTCCGGTTCGGCACTCAACCACGTCCCCCACTGCTCCGGCGGCAGCGACCAATACACCGAATCGCCGGTGATGGGGTCAAAAATACGCACATCCAGCGGATTTGCCAGCAGCGCCCGCGCCGCTTCCAGCATCGGGGAAGCATCCGTCACGCTTGGGGGTACGATCTGCATCACCAGTTCTAAAGCCCCACCCGCCAGCGCCGCGCTCGTATTCCGCTGAAGCAGAGCCAACGTCGCGGCCACATCCAGTGCGCGGCCACTTTCTGCCGGGGTTGGCTGTACCTGACCGTTAACCAAGCGGACACCCGCGTTCAGAGGCGGCTGCTCAAACTGGGACGCATACTGGCGCAGCGCGGCTTCCACCGCTGGAAAATCAACGGTTACAACTGGCGGCACGCTGACCTGACCAATGATCGCCGTTAACACCGTCCCCAACTGCGAGCGTCCCTGTTCATAGGCCGATTTAGCTGTCGCCGGAGCATCCAGAGTAAGGCCAAACTGCGCGGGGTTAAATGACCAGGAACGTTCCCCGTCCCGCACGACAAGTGTTTGCCAATTACTTTGCAGTGCCGCTGCCGCTTCTTTTTCCGACATCCCCCCCAACGCCACATTTCCAACCCGGACTCCCGGCAAAATACCACCGGCATAAATCCACCCCACGCCGAGCGCCACGATACCGCACGACACAACCATCAGCGCAGCCACGCCAATCCCCCCATAAATCAGCCAATTGGAACGAGCACGACGCGGTTTGGGGCGCGCTGGCAGCGCACGCGGCCCAACCAGAACCCCCACAGCCGGGCGTCCTGGTAACGGCGGCGAAACGCGATTGACCGCCGAAGCGGTGGGCGGCAGCGGGCGGCGCACCGGCTGAAACGGCACGGTGGGTTGGGCGGCGGGCGACACCGGGCGCACGCGAACGGGCTGCGTCACCTGGGGATTGTTGGTCGAACGGCGGGTTGGCGGCATAACAAAATCAGCTTTCGGCTCCGGTTTAATGCTAACCGTTATGATGTTTACTCATTATAGGCGAAAACGCCGGAGAGTGGAACGCAGCGACACCGGGGCGTATGGCAAACGTCGGGCGAACGCGGGCGTTGATTAGCCGCCAATGTGAACGACTAACGCGGTCAAGCGCTTAGTCACCGGTGGGAAGGTCAAAAGTGATTGAGGAAGGTAGCATCAGCAGCAACCCGAAACTATTTACAGATTTAGGGAATATACCACTGAACAAAAATTCAGATCAATTATAACCACAATTCTAATTTAATTATTTTTTACTTTTTGCGAAAAACAACAAGGTATTAACATTACCAGACTGGACTACAATTATTACAGTAGATAACGACGACCTACTGTAATAGCTAGAAGCAGCAAAGACCGGACAATCAAGGTTTAATCAACATGCCTCAAACCCTAAAACTCAATCTCGGTCAGATTGCCGGACAAGCCCAGGTTCCGATTGCCTCCGTCTGGAAAGTGATTTTTGGTCAGGGAAAAACCATCAATTCGGAGGAATTTACTCGCATCTGGACCGTCCTGGAGCAACTGAATGCCGTCGAGTTAACAGCAAACACCACCCCCTGGACAACCAGCATCGGCATGGTACTGCCCAACACCGGTCAAGATCTGCTGAACGATATTACCGGCGTAATCTTGCAGGGAGTGGTCGAGGCCATTGACACCCATCACTATACACCCGTGCTGCATTTTCCCCAGATGGAAAGTGCGCCCGACTGGGGCGAATTTCTGAAGCGCATTGGCGGCGCGATTATGATTTGTTCCTACGATACCCGCCCCATCCTCGAAAAGTGTCTGGAAATGCAGCGCCCCTATGTGCTGGTTGAAACGGATTACCGGTATGAAAGCCCGCTAGGGGCGATTATTGCCATTGATAACCACCAGGGAATGCAGCTCATCATGCAGCATCTACTGGGATTAGGCCATCGCCGTATCGGTATCGTCACTGGGCTATCCCAGAATCAATCTTCCCGCGAAAGATTGGAAGGCTATCAGGAAGCGCTGCGGCAAGCTGGTATCCCAATTGAGAATGAACTGATAACCGAAGGGGAATGGAACGAAGTATCCGGTTATGAGGGCGGCCAACGATTATTGCGTCTCAATCCACCCCCAACCGCGATTGCCGCCGCCAACGATATGATGGCTGTCGGTGTCATGCGCGCTGCCGCCCAGGCCGGGTTGACCGTCGGCAAAGATTTATCGGTGACAGGCTTTGATGACATCCCCAGCGCTGCCAGTATCGCCCCAGGACTCACCACTGTGCGCCAACCTTTAAAACGGATGGGCGCATTGGCCCTTGCGTGTTTTCACCAATTATTTCAAGGCCAACCGTTAGCGACCCACCAGATTCAGCTACCGGCGGAATTAGTGGTACGCCAGTCCACCGGAGCGGTTAAGAAAGAGTGAGGGCGGGGAAATCTGGGGCGGACACAAAACCCGCCCGGACGAACTGGCAGGCGAATTCTTCAATAAATAACAGGGTGACGACATTACAAATATGTTTTATAATTGTTACAGTAGATAACGATGATTGGATACAATCGGGGTCAGAAATTTCCCCAGGCATTGAAGGTACAATCCGTATGGCACAGAAACTAACACTCAATCTCGGCCAAATTGCGGCGCAGGCTCAGGTTCCCATTACTTCAGTTTGGAAAGTCATATTTGGGCAAGGAAAAACAATTGACTCAGCAGAATTCACCCGCATCTGGGCCGTCCTCGACCAACTGAATGCAGTCGAGTTAACCGCAACCACTACGGCGCGGACAATCAGCATCGGCATTGTCCTACCCACCGGTAAAGATGTTATCAGCGATTTTAACGGTGTGGTTCTGGAAGGATTGGTCGAGGCCATTGATACCCAACACTACACACCGGTGCTGCACTTTCTCTACGCGGAAAACATGCCGGGATGGGACGAATTTTTAAAACACTTAGGTGGCACCATCATGATCTGCTCTCATGGAACTAAAGCCATCATCGAAAAGTGTCTGGCAATGAGGCGACCCTATGTGCTGGTTGAAACTGAATACCGCTACGAAAGTGAATTAGGAGCTGTCATTAGCATTAATAACCGCCAGGGAATGCAGGCCATTATGAAACACTTGCTGGGGTTGGGTCATCGCCGCATTGGCATTATCACCGGGTCCGGCGGGAACCCGTCGTCCCGCGAACGCTTAGAGGCCTACCAGAAAGCCCTACAGCAGGCCGGTATCCCCCTGGAAACCGATCTCATGATCGAAAGCACCTGGGTAGAATCTTCTGGTTACCAGTGCGGCAGACAGTTATTGAGTCTGGAAACACCCCCCACTGCCATTGTCTCAATCAATGATATGGTGGCGTTCGGTGTCATTCGCGCAGCAGTCCAAGCAGGGTTAACCATCGGCAGAGAGTTATCGGTAACAGGATTTGACGACATCCCAATGGCCGCAAATATCACCCCGGCGCTGACCACCGTCCGCCAACCCTTAAAACATATGGGGCAGTTAGCCTTTGAGTGCATTGCCGCGTTAATTCAAGGTCAGCCGTTGGCGACCCATCATATTCAGCTACCGGCAGAACTGATGGTGCGCCAGTCTACCGGGCCAGCCAAACGAGGCTCATAGCGGCGGGAATTTTGGGGCGGGCCTGAAACCCGCCCCGTCAAGGTTAGAATTATGAGGAAATTGCGGCGCGAACGTCGGCTAGTTTCCCGGCAGAACCCAATTTTTCGGCCTTGTGGACGATGAACTTGGCGTATTCGTCCACAAAAATCGTGCCCGGTTTGCGGAAGTCAAATTCTTCCGCATGGTCACGGAAATATTCACGATGGACGCGCGTCCACACCAACCGGCCATCGGTGTCAATGTTAACTTTAGTCACGCCCAAACCCGCCGCGCGCATGAATTCATCCTCGTTCACGCCGCAAGCGGACGGATCGAGCGTACCGCCCGCCGCGTTGATGCGCAGCACTTCATCTTTCGGAACCGAACTCGACCCGTGCATCACCAGCGGGTAATTCGGCAGGAGTTTCTGAATGGCTTCGATGCGATCAAAATGCAGCGACTGCTGGCCCTTAAATTTGTACGCGCCGTGACTGGTACCGATAGCAACAGCGAGGCTGTCACAACCGGACTGCTGCACAAATTCCTTCGCTTCCAGCGGGTCAGTCAGTAAAGTGTGTTTTTCATCTACGGAGATGTCTTCTTCCACGCCGCCCAGCATCCCCAACTCGGCTTCCACCGACAGCCCTTTGGCATGAGCGCGTTCGACCACACGCTTGGTGATGGCAACGTTCTGGTCAAACGGTTCGTGGGAAGCGTCAATCATGACCGACGAATAAAAACCCGAATCAATACAGGAATAACAGGTGGCTTCGTCTCCATGATCGAGATGCACGGCGTAAAGCGCATCCGGGTACATGCCGTCAGCGGCGCGAATGATAGCTTCAATCATCGGCACAGCGGCATATTTACGCGCCCCTTTGGAAATCTGAATGATAAATGGCGCTTCCGCCTGCATATGCCCCCGGAACAAGCCCAACGCCTGCTCCATATTATTGATGTTATAAGCACCAATGGCATATTTTCCGTAAGCGACGCGGAAAAGGGCGTCAGTTGTGACGATCATACAAAATACTCCTTCAAAAAAAGTTAGACGGACACACTGCGATTCAAGCACACTGGTGTCCCAAAGCGCAAGGAAGTATGACACATGCCGGGACAACAAACCACACATCTTTTGAAATCAGCGAAAGCCTTTACGCTCCATGCTGCCCCACTGGCCGCGTTTGCCCCAGACCTGAAAGCTGGCGCGAAAGCGCTCCCACAGCAAAATCTGCCGGTAGCCCAGGAATTCCACACAAGCCGCCACAATAAAGATAAGACGATCCGAAATACGCTTGTAGCGGTTCAACAACAGCGTTTCAATCCCGATAGACATCAGCGACAGCACCAGGCCGAACAGGATCGCCAGCGACATAAAATAAAATGTAAACTCCAGATTGAGAATCCCCAGCAGGATACTCAACAGAAAAAACACATAGCCACCAAGTTCTACCGCCGGGGAAGCCGCTTCTACCAACCAGGCATACGGAACGCCGACTAACCCCACCAGACCGTAACGCGGGTTAAACAACATATCCCGGTGTTCCCACAAATTTTCCCACAGGCCCCGATGCCAGCGATTCCGCTGGCGGCGCAGCGTCTTTAAATCGCTGGGAACTTCCGTCCAGCACAACGGATCGGGCGTAAATCGAATCTGGTACGGCAGCTTGTGCCGCAGATAATATTTATGCAACCGCATCACCAAATCCATGTCCTCGCCAACGGTATTGGTACGATACCCCCCCACTGCCAACACCGACTCGCGCTTAAACACGCCAAACGCGCCGGAGATAATCATTAAGATACCGATTTCCGCCCAACCCGCGCGTCCGGCAAAAAAAGCCCGGCTGTACTCCACAATTTGCAACCGTTCAATCCAGGTCGGCGGCAGCCGGACTTCGACCAACTGCCCGTCCTGAATGATCGCGCCATTCAGCGGGCGCACCGTCCCACCAACGGCGACCACCGTCTCATCTTCCACAAACAGATAGGCGGTGCGCAGCAAGGCCTGCACATCCAGGGTTGAATCCGCATCTACTGAACAAACTAAGGGATAGCGGGCGAGATTTAAAGCAACGTTCAAAGCATCGGCTTTGCCGCCATTTTCTTTCTCGACCAGAATCAAATTCGGATAGTTGACCGAACGAAACAGCCGTTTGATCGGTTTGGCATTAATGGTCATGTGATACCGGGTAAGCGAAATTTCCGTGAGATGATACGCTTCGCGCAAAACATCAACGGTTCCATCCCGCGAACCGTCCGACACCACGATAATTTCAAAGACGGGATAATGCAAACTGAGCAGCGAACGCACGCTGGCAATAATACTTTTTTCTTCGTTATAAGCGGGAACCAGAATCGAAATGGCGCGATACGCCTGACTTTCCAGCAGCGGCTTGATGGCATACGAGGACATGACCCGGTTGTAACGCAAAATGGAGCGCAGACCGAGGTAGGTCAGCAGCGTATAACTGGCAGAAACTAGAACAAAATAAGCAAGAATTAAATACTGAAAAAAAAGATACAGCCCACCCCAAATTGTCAGACTATCGTTCCCAACCATTCTTGAACTCGTGCGTTGATAGGCAGCCCCGGATTGGTCTGAAATTGGCTGGCAATCTGGACCGCCGCCGGAACCGGATGTTCCTGCACAGCTTCATTCACCAGTTGAATACCAAGTGGACCATATTGTAACAACGCAAAAACAGTTTCGCACCGAACTTCCCAACGGAGATGACCTAAGGACTCCCACAACAGTGGTTTGGACCGCTCCAGCGGCAGCAGCATTAACAACCGCACTGCCTGCAAATTAATTGCCAGATTGGTGTCATAAAGAAATTGACGCAGCACCGGCCAGGCCGCCGGGGGGAAATACCCTAATTTAACCAGAACTTGCAACACGGTTACTCGCACCGCCGGAACCGGGGTCTCAATATAAGTAGCAACTTTAGCCGCCATTTCCACCAGGCGCAGATTGCCAACGGCGGCAATCACTGGCTGAAGCAAATCGGCGGGCAAGCTCTGGCGCTGAAACAGACATTCCAGAATCGGGACGCTGGCGCGCACCTCCAGCGAGAGAATCGATTCCAGCATTCCCGCGGGAACCCGCGCTTTAACCAACGTTCGCACAAACAGCAGCACCGCTTTATGCCGGGGGTGCAAATCCGGCACTGCCGCCAGAATGCGAACGGCACAGCGCGCGGCGGAAATCCGCACTAGTAAATTTCGGCTGTGCATCTGGGCTAAAACCGCCGGAAGTGTCTGGGGTAAAACAGCGGCTTCCAGCGCGGCCAATGCCGCTAACCGCCGATCCAACCGGCGCGATTTTAAGCCCTTAAGCCACTGCTGGTCTAACTGATAAAACGCTACCAACGAGTCCAGCAGGCTGGCGTCCGTGCCGATTAACAAAGCCCGCTGGTCAAGCAGTGCTTTCACCGCCACCGGCGGCAGCGGTTTGGGCGGCAGGTCTTCCAGTTTAAACAGCACATTCGTCCAGCGTTGTAACCAAGCCTGATACTGCCGGTCATGGCGGAAATCAAAATGGTCGCTGATTTCGGGATAAAAAACCGTGTGAAAAATCAGCGCCAAAATACATAACAAACTCGTGCCTAAGGCGATCTTTAAAAACGTGTAATCGGTAAAAACGCCGCCGGAGCGAAAATAGAAAACGAAGGTACTCACCAATGCCGCCAGCGCCGCCAGTTCAACGACCACCACGGCCAGCAGGATGACATGGTAAAAGTAGCTGCCCAGGCGGCGCCACATACTAATCAGGCCAGAATTGCCGCGACCTGTTTCACCAGATCGTGGGGATTAAAGGGTTTATACACAAAGTCATCCGCACCCAGTTCCAGACTGCGAATGAGGGTCGCCTCCTGATGAACAGCGGAGATCACAATCACCGGCGTCGCAAGCTGAAGTGACTGACGCAGATACGATAATAAGTCCAGGCCATTGCCATAGATAATATTCACGTCCAGCAGAATCAGGTCAAAGGCTTCACGCTCAAGCTGCTGTTTGGCGGTATGAAAATCACGGGCGGTGGTCACTTGATAGCCATTTTTCGTAAACAGCGTGGTGAGCAAAATGCTCAAAGCCGGATCATCGTCAACAATGAAAATTCGGGCAGAATGGGTCGAAGAGAGGGACATCGTTGAACCGTTGCGATCATGATTGGAAACGGAAAAACGCGATGGAAGTGAAGTTAACGCTTTGTTGGTCATAGAATTTCTCCCTTTTCACAGTCCTAATGCCCTAAACCCTTAAAGAGATTAGATAAACAACAATCAAAATTATGCTGATCGCCTTCTTTGATATTACAATATCACAACATTTGGCGCGCAGTATAAAGCAAGCGGAGTTCCTATCGTTTTATAACCAATTTTTCGGAAATCCATACCGGCCAACCACCCAATCTTTAAACCAGGCTGGCATGGTTCTTCCGCAACCCCTTTCAGAAGCGTTATAATACTTTGACACTCGGCACTTGGTTCCCCCAAGACGTTACCGCTTTAAAAAGAGGTTTTTATGTCGCACTTTTTGACCCATATAGACCAGCTCGATAGCGCAATTCGCCAACACCGAACGGCACACATCACGCTGACGGTTTCCAACCAGGATGCGCCCATCGCCAATCAGGAAATCGTGGTGGAGCAAAAGCAGCACAAATTTCTTTTCGGCGGGACCTGGGACGAAAACAGTGTTGCCCTGGCAAATGGCGATTTATCCGGTAAAAAGAAAGAACTGGCAGAACAGCGAAATTACTACTTTTCGCAGCTTTGTAATCAGGTGACGCTGCCGTTTTATTGGGCGCGGTTTGAACCCCAACGCGGGCAGCCCCAAACAGGACGGATTCTAAGTGCCGCGCGCTGGTATCGAGATCAAGGCTGTGTGACCAAAGGCCATCCCCTATGCTGGCACACCTTAACGGCTAATTGGCTGCTCACTATGAATAACCGAGACATCCTGCAAGATCAGGTCGCTCGGATTCAGCGCGATGTCACCGATTTTTTGGGGATCATTGATGTGTGGGATGTCGTCAACGAAGCGGTGATTATGCCGATTTTTGATAAGTACGATAACGGCATCACCCGCCTGTGCAAAGAACTCGGACGCATCGAACTGATTCGAATGATGTTTAATGCCACGCGCGCTGCCAACCCGAATGCCACCCTGTTACTCAATGATTTTGATGTCTCACCCGCGTATGATATTCTGGTCGAAGGCTGTTTGGAGGCCGGGATTCAGATTGATGTGATTGGCATTCAGTCACACATGCACCAGGGGTATTGGGGCGTCGAAAAAACGTTATACGTGCTGGAGCAGTTTGAACGGTTTGGTTTGCCAATCCATTTTACCGAAAACACGATTGTTTCCGGGCAAATTATGCCGCCGGAAATTGTTGATCTGAATGATTATCAGGTTGACGAGTGGCCGACCACCTCCGAAGGTGAAGACCGTCAGGCTCAGGAAGTGGTATCACATTATAAAACGCTGTTCAGCCATCCCAACGTCGAAGCCATCACCTGGTGGGGTTTACCGGATGGGGGCTGGCTCAAAGCACCATCAGGTTTGTTGCGGCAGGATTATTCCCCAAAACCGGCGTATGATGAACTGTTAAAACTGGTCAAGGGGGAATGGTGGCTGGAACCTACTGGAATGATGACTGATGGCAACGGTCAGCTCTCGTTTACGGGCATTCTGGGAACTTATGAATTGACCGTAGGGAATCAAACGCTGACGTTCTCTGTGCCGGAAACCGGAGAAGCCGAGGTTGTGATTAACCTCTAAAAGCGGTAGCAGCGGTTTTTGAGCCAGCAAGGGGATACAGGAAACTTTATCCTTTATGGTAAGGACACCCAACCGGATGTCAGGGGCTTTGGGTCGAACGGACGCGCCGTTGCGCGTCCCGACGTTTCTCCCGATTTAAATCATCAATCGCTAAAACGATACCCAATGCCAGGGATGGTTAAAATGTGGGTCGGTTGGCTGGGGTCGGGTTCAATTTTTTCCCGCAGGCGGCGGATATGGACGTTGACCGTGCGTTCATTTTCGATGTCGGCGGAATAGCCCCAAACGGCATCCAGAAGCTGATTGCGCGTCAGCGCCTGCCCCGTATGCTGCACCAGCACCGTCAGCAACTTAAACTCGGTGGGCGTTAAATTAAGTAACTGCTTGCCACGCCAAACCTGCGCGCGGGTGCGGTCAATCACCAAATCTCCCGCGTACAGAACCTCCCCTTCAGGATTAGCCAGTTCCCCGTAGGCCCGCCGCAGCTGGGCGCGAATGCGAGAGCGCAATTCTTGCAAGCTGAAGGGCTTGGTTACATAGTCGTCCGCGCCCATTTCCAATCCCAGCACTTTATCCACTTCCTCACGGCTGACCGTCAGCATCATAATGGGCTGGCGCAGTTTCATTAAGCGCATCTGGCGGCAGAAATCAAAGCCGGAGCCATCCGGCAGGCGGACGTCCAATATGATGAGATGCGGGTTATGGTCGCGGGCGTAGGTGATGCCATCCTGGCCGGTAGCTTTCCAGGTAACGTGATACCCTTCCCGCTCCAGCCCCACTTTGAGGCTCTGGGCGACAGCGGCATCGTCTTCGATGATGAGAATCCGAGCGGGTAACTGCATTGTGTGATTACCGTTCCGTAACCTGACTTAACACGAATAAAACGTCATGTTATGCTGATCATGGGCTGACAGAGTATGTGAGAAACAATCATGAAACGTTATTCAATCCGCTGGCGACTGCCATTAAACTATGCCGCCATTGCCGCCCTGGCGACTCTGATTCTGGGGGTCGTTCTGCTGGCACTGCTGCGCGATTATTATACCCGGTTGGAGCGCGATTATCTGCAACAAAACGCCCAGGCCGTGAGTACTATTATCAGCGGGGTTTATAAAACCGCCGCTGACGAACAAACATTACCCGTAGCCCTGGCCGACCAATTACGCACCTTTGCCTTTGTCTCCGATACCCAAGTGCGACTGGTAGGGCCGGATGGTCAGGTAGTCGCCGAAGCAGCACCGACGAATCGAGCTTATGTGGCCTTAGCACCGATAAATAATGACACAACCGCCATAACCGTCACCGGGAAGGCGGCAGCGGCAGGTGAGGGAGACATCATCATGTATTGGTCGGAGGCCCCTGACGAAAAGGTCGTGGTGGCCGCTGCCTCGGCTGATATACAAATTGAGCCGCCAGTACCAGATACCTTTGCACAGAACCCCTTTCAGATTCAGACCACCAACGCCGTTCCAGCAACAGATACGACCAATCGCGTTTTTGTCCCGGCGGAACGCACATTATTTGGTTTTGCCATTAGCAGCCAACCAGCGATTTTGATGGATTCGACCCGCCGTTCCGATCAAGCCGTCAGCGTTAAAGTCTATACTGACAATCAAACCTTCGCTGGAACCTTAAACATCTCCGATGGCCCCGCCTATGGCAGCGAAATTCTAGACAGTGTTTGGCGGGGCTGGCTGCTGGCGGGCAGCATCGCCATCATCTTAGCAGCAACCGCCGGATGGTTTGCCAGCCACCAGATCAGCGCGCCGCTACTGGCCTTAACCGTTGTGACGGAACGGATGGCATCCGGCGATTTAACGGCACGGGCACAAATTCAGCGCCGGGACGAATTCGGCCTGCTGGCCGCCTCTTTTGACGACATGGCCGCCCGGATTGAAGACCATGTGCTGGCGCTGCGCCGGTTTGTCGCGGACGCCGCCCACGAACTGCACACGCCCCTGACTGCCCTACAAACCAATCTAGAATTGACCGTTGAAGCGCCCGACCCACTGACCAGTCAGCGCGCCTTAGATCAGGTCAAACGCCTGGAAAGTCTGACCGATAACCTGCTCAATCTCTCTCGCATTGAGGCCAATGCCCACAGCACCCCCGCACAGCCGGTGGATTTAACGCTGTTAGTACGGGATGTCAGCGAAGTCTGGGCCTCTCGCGCAGAGCAGTGTCACCAGGATTTTATGCTGGATGTCCCGGAAACGGCTTTAGTGGTGAGCGGCGACGGCCAGCAATTGCAGCAGATGGTGTCCAACCTGGTGGATAACGCCCTTAAATTCACGCCACCCGGCGGAACCATTCAGGTACGACTGCACACAACCGACCAACAGGCCGAACTGGAAGTTCAGGACAGCGGGCTGGGGATTCCGCCGGAAGATTTACCCTATTTATTTGAGCGCTTCCGTCGAGGCCGGAACACCGCTGCATATCCGGGCAGCGGGTTGGGATTAGCTATCGTCCACGCCGTGATTCAGGCCCATCACGGTTCGGTGAAGATCGAAAGTTTTCCGGGCACGACCCACATCCGCGTCCGACTGCCGTTGAGCCAGGGCAAATCTGGCTAAAAAACAAAAGCCCACCGTGATTACAGGGTCGTAACCGCCTCGTAACGCCGCCGCAACCGCCACTGCTGATAATCCTCAATAACGTGGTACTCCAATTCCAGAAAATACGTCAATGGTTTTGTAGTAGGGGAGGGTCTGAGCCCCTCCCCTACGGCGGTGTTTTTTGGACTAAGGGGTGACGTTACTTTAAGACGATATGGATTAAAAGAGGCGATATGAAACGACAGAAACTTTGGCTGTTCAGTCTGTTTGTGGTGCTACTGGCGTTAAGTCTCACCCCAACGCTGGCCCAAAATGAAGAGACGGTGATTTCGATTGCCGTGCCGGAACTCATGAAGGATACGTTCAAGACGATCATTGACCAGTTTGAGAGTGAAAACCCCGGCATTCAGGTGGAAATCCGCACCGTGCCGGGTTTTGAGCCGCCGCTGTACCCGATGGAAGAAATTGATGATTACCTGGATGCGGTGGAGACCTATGTCCGTTCGGCGGATGTGGTTTTTGTAAATACCGAGGCCCTGACGCCAGAAGCCACCACCGCCGGTTACTTCCTAGATCTCGCGCCGCTGGTGGATACCGATACAACCATCAATCCGGCGGATTTTTATGAGTCGCTGTGGCGTTCGTTCCAATGGGATCGGGGAATGTGGGCGCTGCCAGTCTCCGGGGAAGCGTCCTTACTCTTTTATGATCCAGCGGCCTTTGATGCTGCCGAGCTGCCCTACCCCAACGAAAACTGGACGCTCACCGACCTGGCAAATGCCATTCGCGCCTTAACGCAACTGGACGCGGATGGCAAAGTAGCCATACCAGGTTTTATGAATTACGAACGAGGGATTGAAGCACTGCTGGTCAGTTTGCTCGAAACCAGTCTGGTTGACGAAAGCACAACTCCGGCATCCCCGCTCTTTGACAATCCCCAATTAGAAGAACTGCTAACCACCTGGGCTGATCTGGCGGCAAAAGGGCTGTTAGATGTCCCCGAAAATGTGATGATGACCCCAGACAATCGCCCGCCGCTGTTTCTCGGTTCCAGTTTTATGGGGCAGGTCAACAGCCCCGATGAAAAACCCATGGCGGCGGCACTGCTGCCTGGTGGACGCGCGGGTGTTTCCGCCAGCGGTTTTGGCATCAGCAGCGGGACGATTTACCCCGATGCCGCCTATGCGCTCGTCAAGTTCCTGACCGGTAGACCAGAGGCATCAGGTGCTTTTTTTGGCGTTCCTGCCCAGAAGAATCTGCCGGAACCCATGGCAACGGAAGGTTTAAGATTTGCGATGCCCGCAGGCGCAACCTCACCGGAAATGCAGGCGCTCCTGGATACAGCTTTGACTAACGGCATTTCCGTCAGTGAAACCCGCTATGCGCCCTATCTGGAAACCGCTTTCCA
Source organism: Phototrophicaceae bacterium (assembly GCA_036261085.1). GTDB lineage: Bacteria > Chloroflexota > Anaerolineae > Aggregatilineales > Phototrophicaceae > CFX2. The sequence goes on from DATALK010000291.1 coordinate 14,431, forward strand.
ACTGATGCGCGAGAGCGGCCTGGAAGCACGGGAAGCCTTACAGCAGGTCGAAGCACAGATTTTAGAACGGCAGACGGCGGCAGTCACCCGACGCGATACGGTGCAGGTCAGCGTGACACCGCCCATCACCGCGCCCGAACTTGCCCCTGGCGAAATTGCCCTGAAGTTTGGCGCGACAGCTTCGATCTCACCCTTCCCCAACCAGGAGGCGTGGGAGCAAGCGATGGCCGAT
>DATALK010000320.1:0-2278 GCA_036261085.1 Phototrophicaceae bacterium
CAGCAGGCCGGTCAGCGCAAAATGACCCAGATGATTGGTGGCGAACTGCTGTTCAAAACCTTGCGGCGTGCGGGCATAGGGGGTGTTCATAATCCCCGCGTTGTTGATGAGCAAATCCAGCCGGTCATAGGTTTGGCGAAATGTGGCAGCAAAAGCGCGCACGGAATCGAGGTCAGCCAGATCAAGGGGCAGTACGACGACCTGACCCGCCGGGTTAAGCGCTCGGATTTGATCGGCAGCAGGATTGGCTTTTTGCAGGTTGCGACAGGCCAGGATGACCATTGCGCCTTTTTGCGCCAGGGCGCGCGCGGTCTCCCAGCCGATACCGGTGTTCGCCCCGGTGACGATGGCGACCCGTCCCGTTTGATCGGGAATGTCAGTCTCAGTCCACCGGACGACCATGTGGATTCCCCCTTCCCAATAACAGCGGGAAACCTGGTGCAAAACCAAACATGCTCGTCCTCCCTATTGTGGTGATTGGCGTTATAGGATTGTACGTAAAACGGGGGCGTGAAGTTGTGTGAGCGCCCCGCGATGCAGACGGCATCGCGGGGTTGTGAAGCGGCGGAGGTTCGGCAAATTGCAGTCGGTCAATACACCAACCAGATACCGCCGAACAGCACCAGTGCCAGCAGGTCTTTTTGGGTTAAACCCTGGCGGGTGATGTCTTCCTTAAACAGCGTGGGCGCCAGGGTGGTCAGCAGCCAGCCTAAAGCGATGCCGAAGAAAATCCCCGTGCCGCCGAGTACGCTGACCAGCGCTACCGGTCCTAAGGCGGCGGCGGTAAACGTCAGCAGTTTGGCGACCACATACACCGTTTCGTTCACAAAAATCAGGCCGAAGGCGCGGCGGCGCACGGTGGTCAGATTGTGGTTAAAAGCGTGACGAATCGGCGCGACAAACAGATACAGAGTGATGCCGCCGAGCGCCAGCCCCAGCTTTCATAGGCCAGCACGGCGGTAAATTCGCTTTCCGACACCACAAATTTAAATAATACCAGCGACGACGCCCACATCAGATTCACAATGAGCAGCAGCACAAAGGCCGGGGAAATCCGCACGGCGCCCAATTTTTTTGGTTCCGGTCAGCGAGGTTCCTATCGCCGCGCCCAGAATCAGCGCGAAGCCGAGCAACTGCTCCCCGGTGATGATCTCGCCCAAGAAAATGGCGGACAGAATCAGCACCATCACCGGCTGCATTTGCATTAACACGATAATTTTGCTGGTATCTTCGTAGGTCAGCGCTTTGAAGTACAGGGCGCTGGCCCAATTGGAAATCGCGCCGGTCAGCAGAATCAGCAGCGTGTCGTGTAAGCTCAGCAGCGGGAAACCGGTTAACACCCACAGCACACACCCGGCGATCAAGGCCATCACCGAGGCGTAAATGGGCATGGCGCGGGTATCGCGCACTTCGTGTTCAACGATGTATTTATCTACAAAATTGACGACAGTAAACACCGCCGGGGATAACAGCGCAAAAACCAGCCAACTCATGATAATTCCTCGTGATTTGTTCCTATGGGAGTAGGGGCCAGCAACCGCCAATAACAACCAAACAGCGGTTCAGTGTACCGCAGGCGGAAATCTGGGGGCAATCCTGAATAAGGCCAACTGCCAAGCGGTTGGGGCGGGGTGATGGGGAACCGCCCCAGTTGCACAAAGTTAAGACTCGCTGGCGCGCCGCCCTGGGTTCAAAACCCAGGGCTATGGGAAAAGCCAAGCCCACTAAAGGGGCTAATAAGAAATCAGTTTCGTATTAACTAGCCCCTTCAGTGGGCTTAAAGCCGCCGAAGGCGGCAAATTCAGCCAGACGGCTTTAGCCTCTGGCGGCAAAAACGCTAAACTTTGTTCCGATGGGAACGTTCGAAAACCGCCCCAACCGGATGTGGGTTAAATCGGTCATTTGGGCATTTCCGGCGCGGGGATAAAAGCGATTGTCCCATCGGGCCGACCATAAGCCAACTGGCTGCCGTCGGGACTCCAGGCTACCGAGTTCACCTGAACGCTCAAGTCCTGCTTGGCCTGGTACAGTTCTTCCCCGGTTACGGCGTCCCAGATACGCACGGTTTCATCCCGGCTGCCAGTGGCGATGAACCGCCCATCGGGACTCCAATCCACCGTTGGCACAAAATCAGTGTGACCTTCCAGCTTGAGGCTGGACATCCGGGTCATAGTTTCTTCGGTACGGGTGTCCCCCCAGACTAAAACCGGGCCGTTGCTTAAACCCATCACCAACTGGCTGCCGTCGGGATTGAAATCGAGTGACCAAATCCCCTTTG
>DATALK010000328.1:0-5884 GCA_036261085.1 Phototrophicaceae bacterium
AATGCTGGTGCATTCCAGCCGGGAGGCGGGCTGGCTCCAGGAAAGTGAAGAACGGCTGCTGCACCGCGTCTTTGATTTCAGCGACAGCACCGCCGAGGCCATTATGCAACCGCGCGTCGAGGTGGACGCCGTTGATCTCCAAAGTCCGCTGGCCGAGGTGCTGGCTTCAATTGCCGCCAATCATCACTCGCGGTATCCCGTTTACGAAGATTCGATTGATAATGTGGTTGGCGTATTACACACCAAAGATTTACTGGATGCGCTGGTCGCGCGGCCTGAACTGCTGGTGAACCGCGAACTACCGTTTGATTTTAAGCCGCTGCTGCGCAAGCCGTTGTTTGTCCCCAGCACGCTGCCGGTGGATCGGCTGTTGGAACGAATGCAGCAGACCAAAACCCATCTGGCGATTCTCATGGATGAATACGGTGGCATGGCGGGGGTGGCGACGATGGAAGATATTATTGAACAGTTGGTGGGCGACGTGCAGGATGAATTCGACATGGAAGAAGCCAGCGTGATTCTCGGCGTGGGGGATGTGGCGGTGGTGGATGGGCTGACGACCATTCATGACGCGATTGACCGTTTTGGCGACCCTGGCCTCGAAGTGGAGTCCATGACCATTGGCGGCTATGTGGCGGAACGGCTCAACCGCATTCCCACGCTGCACGATAAAGTGGATTTTGGCGACTACGATGTTTTTGTGCAGCAGATGGATGGGATGCGCGTTTCCAGGGTGCGGTTTGTAAAACAACCGGTTAAACCGGACCAAACCGATGCCGATGGGAACGAATCCAACCGAACTTGAGCCGCTGTGTATAATAAAGAGCGTCGTTTCTACCGGGAGATACGGTTTCATGCGGCTGACACCCACATTTCATCCTCAAAAGCACACGGCTGTCCGGCAGTTGACCGGTTGGTATTGGGGCGGGTTGATCCTGCTGGCGGGTCTGTTACCGGCCTGCTCCGGCCAGGGGGTGCAGATCACCACCGAACCGCTGCCGTTGCCCACCTTTGCGCTGGCTACCTCCACGCCGCCGCTGGCGCTGACGCCGGAAGTGACCGCCGCCGCGCCGGTAACCTTAACGATCTGGTGGCCGGAACCGCTGGCCCCGGTGGGGGATGTCGAGGTGGCCGCCGTGCTGTCCCAGCAGACCAATACCTTTGAAGCCACCTATACGGATGTTATCGTGGAATCCCGGCTGAAAAAGCCCGGTGATGTCGGCGGCATTATGGAAACGCTGCGCACGGCCAGTGCTGTCGCGCCGGGAGCGCTGCCCGATTTAACGCTGCTGCGGCGGGAAGATTTATTAGCCGCGGTGCAGGCGGGCCTGGTGCAGCCGCTCGAAGGGCTGGTTTCGTCCGCCATTCTGGGCGATTTATATACTGCCGCGCTGGAACTTGGTCAGGTAGACGGCCAGCTTTACGGCCTGCCGTATCTGCTGGAAGTGCAGCATATCGCTTATTGGGGCGATGCACCCAGCGGTGACTACGCCACGTTTGAAAATGTGCTGGCGCAAAAGCGTCCGTTTGTGTTTCCGGCCAGCGGCGCGGACGGCATCAGTCCGGTGGTGCTGCTGCAATACCTATCCGCTGGCGGCAGTCTGGCCGACATCAGCGTGGGGGAAATTAACGAGGATGCACTGCGCGCGGTGCTGACCTTTTACGAACAGGCGGCGAAGGACGAGGTAGTGGATGCCACGATCCTCAATTATGCTTCGTATCGAGATTATCTCCCGGCATTACAGGATGAAAGCGTGGCAGCGGCAGTTGTGCCATCAAGTGTCTATCTGAATCTGGGCGCGCAGGAACAACCCCTCGCGTTTGCACCCGTGCCCGTGCAGGCGGGGCAACCGACAACGATTTTAAATGGGTGGCTGTGGGTGATGACGGCTAAAAACGCCAATGATCGCACGGCAGCGGCGAATTTTCTGAACTGGATGGTGGATGTAGAACGGCAGAGCCAATACAGCCAGGCCCTTCACATGCTGCCATCTTTACGTCGCGGCCTGCGCCAGATTGGCATTAACGCCGCTTATAGTGATTTTGTAACCCAACTGCTGGGAAATGCGGTGCTGCCCGTGCCGGAGTTAAGCAACAGTGCTACCGCCCGCGCCATTCAGAACGCCTTGACGGCGGTGATTAGCGGCCAGCGCACGGCGGTTGCCGCGACTGAGGAGGTGCTGACGCAGCTTTCCGGTTAGCGGGCGCTGACGCTGTTGAGCGCGTTTTTTAGTTTTTCCAGATTAATCGGTTTTGCCAGATAACCAGTAGCCCCGGCGGTTTCCGATTCTTTGGTCATGGGCGGATTCCAGGCCGAAATCATAATGATGGGCAGGCGCTTGGTTTCGGGATTTTCACGCAGTTTGCGGCATAAGTCCAAACCGTTGGCGTCCGGCAGCATAATGTCCAGCAGAATGGCATCCGGTTCTTCAAAGGCCAGTTTATCCCACATCTGCCGTCCATTGTAAGCGCCAATTGGATTATGGCCGATGAGGCTGAGATAACTGCTTAACATATCAATCGTCAAGGTTTCGTCGTCTACAATGAGAACTTTTGCCATTGTTAGGATTCCGTTTGTAAGAGTACTGCATTATAAACAGTGTAGTCGAATATCCGCCGACTTAAACCATGACGTTAGTCAGGTGTGCCTGGTTTGGTAAGAGATTTCCGAAAAATGCGATGGGTTTTATAAATGGTGCTGCCAAAACTGAGGGCAATGCTGACCATATTTTCATTCGACTCCAGAATCCAACCGGCGTCCGAATGGAGAATGCGCGGGTCCGCCAGCAGCGATTTGATCGCATAATAATAGAGAACCGCCGCCACGCCTTTATCGCGGTACGCTTCTTTAACGCCCATCAACGGAATCCGAGCAGTGTCAATCACCGGGCGAATTTTCCAGTGCCACAGCGCTTTAATCAGCGTGAAAATTTCCGGTTCGCCGGGCCGGGCGTAGGCTCGTTGTAAAACCTGGTTAAAGTCCGGCACCCCCATCACAAAACCCGCCGGGTCGCCGTTGACTTCCGCAAAAAAAGCCTTCTTCGGATCAGCAAACTGTCCCAGCGATTGAATCATCGTGTCCAGTTCGCGCTCAGTCATGGGCACAAAGCCCCAGTTTTTTTCCCAGGCGGCATTATACAAGTCTTTGAAGATGACAAATTCCGCCTTTAAGTTCTTAGGGTCGAGCTGGCGCACGGTGATTTTATTGCGTTTCATCACCGCGTCGGTCAGCCGTTTTAAACGGTCTGCGGTTTTGTGTTCCAGCGCGCCCTGGCGGCTGAGATGGAAACTGTAAACATCCATCGCCTTTTCAAAACCGGCTTTTTCCACCAGTGGCCCATAATAGGGATAGTTGTAGGGCATCAGCAGCACCGGGCGGGTAAAGCCATCCACCAGGATACCGACATCTTCGTGGGTGGTGAAGGTTTGCGGGCCAAGAATAGCATCATAACCCCGCGTTTTAACCCACTCCGTCGCCGTATTCAGCAGTGCGGTTGCCACTTCCTGATCGTCATAAGTCTCAAACATGCCAAACCAGCCCACATGCTCGTTATGAACCTGGTTGTGGCGGTGGTTCACAAAAGCCACAATCGTGCCGACGATTTTATCGCCGCGCCAGGCCGCGAAATATTCCCCTTCCATATATTCATCCCAGGCGGGGTTTTTGTGTTTGTCCAACAATTCGCGCCGCATGGACAGCAGCGGCGGCACCCAGTTGGGATCCCCTTGATACAGCGTCCAGGGAAATTCAAAAAAAGCCTTAAACTCGGCGGGGTTTTTGATGGGGCGAACTTCAACAGCCATGATGCGTTCTAACTTTCGGTAGCGTTTGATAGCGGTTGTAATGTTACTCCGTTTTGGCCGGGGCGCAAGCGGTTTCAAAGCGCTTAACCGGGTTGGACATAAAAAGCGGGTCGAAAAGACCCGCTTAGCAAATGCGCCACCGCCAGGTTTTACGACTCCTGATATTCCCGCGCCCGATCCAGCATAGCGGCATTAACGCCCAGATGAACCGTGTCTTCTTCGATCTTGCTGACCCAATTATACGGAATCACCTTGCGTTCTTTCAGGATAAGACCCTGCGAGATGACAAAGTGGCTGACGCGATCAGCCACCGGGCCAGTTAATACCCGCTCAATATTGCCAACATGTTTACCATCCGCGCTTAACACACGCGCCCCTTCTTGCAAGGCGACTGTATCTTCGGGGATGTTCTTTTCGACTTCGGTTACGCGGGGTGGGTAATAGACAGGGGCGTTCAGACTGTAGCCCGTCCAACCCGTTGTTGGCGGATACCAGAACAGACCGGGGGCATAATCCGCCGGATAGGCCAGCGCTTCGGTTTCGGCGTTGGTCAGGGGAATGTAGTGCATTTCCTCAAAAGTTGGCAGGTTCGCCAGATCGCCCGCATCCTGGCGCAAGGCAACCCGATCATCTGTCGCCGAAGCAATCAGACTGATAGGAACGACTTTATCCTCGGTGAACAAAAACCCTTTCTGGATAACGAGATGGGAAACTTCGCGCGTGGGGGGATCAATGACCACGCGGTCTACTTTGCCCACATCTTTGCCATCAAATGTGTAAACCCGCACACCCTGTTTGAACTGCATCACCGGCTCCTTTCCTGACAAACGACCTTACCCCTACCTAAACACAACCGTGTCGGAATCACGTAAACAGGTGGAGTGGTTCTGATGAAGGTTTGACAGTCAAAAGGGGGTGGTCAGGGCGATTGATGAATCGCCCTGACCTTGGACAGCTTCAATGGTTTACGCCAGTGGTTTCGACTCCAGTCCCGCTGGGGTGTGACCGTTCTGCACAGGTTTGACCTGTTCCCGCAGCAGTAGCGCCAGCAGCGCTTCGGCCACGCCGCCGTTACCACCCTCCCCACCATTAACCATAATGTCGGGGATAATCTTCACCCGCTGGTCGCCGATAATCTGCATGAGCTGCACCGCCGTAAAGCCCTGCTGCCCCATCGCTTCCGCCCCGGAGCGATACGCTGAGGCTTTCGCTTCACCAATAGCGCGGACAGCTTCCGCTTCACCTTGCGCGCGCAGCCGGATGGATTCAGCTTCACCCTGTGCCTGTTTAATTTGGGACTGCGCTTGCAGTTCGGAAATGCTCACGCCCTGTTCGGACTTCACCATCTCCTGCTGAATTTCGGCCATCGCCGTTTCACGCACCAACTGCTGGCGCTGGGTCTGCGCTTCCTGCTGTACTTCGTAAGTCTTTTTCTGCTCTTCCGCAATCTTACGATCCGTGAGCGTCTGCATCAGCGTGGGCGGCGGCACGATACGGCCTAACAGCGTGTCAATGGCCTCGACATCGTAGGTGCGAATGGCTTTGCCGACGTGCTGGGTGGCTTCTGCCTGCCGTTCGCTACGGGCATTCAGGAAATCCAGCACGGTATACGACTGCGCCGCATTGCGGAAATAGTTGCTGATGATCGGCTGCAACACATGGTCAACCAGATTTTGCACCGAGCCAATCCGCGAAATCACGCGCGGGGCTTCCAACGCACCGACATGGATGATCTGTGCGACATCCAGTTCAAACGTGAAACCGTCTTTGGACACCACCGTAATCGAGGACAGCATGGAGTCGTAACTGTGCTGTTCGGTACGCGGCGACCAGTTCAGGACGATGTTGGTGGTTGGCACCAGTTCAACGCGCATCACGCGGGTGTTGATGGGGTGCTTGCCGGGATACAGCGGTGTGACCCACACACCTTTATGCCCAACATTAACCAGGTCGCCATGTTTAAATTCCGTGCCGGAGACGTCAATGTGGGCCTTGCCCACGAAGGAAATGACCACGCCAACGTAACCAATCGGAATCTGAGTCATGGGCACTTCTTCGACCTGGGCAAACCAGGGGTTTA
>DATALK010000486.1:0-1596 GCA_036261085.1 Phototrophicaceae bacterium
CTGCTGTATGCCTGGGGTTTGCACGAACGCGACGGCCAATGGCGTGGCTTATCGCCGGAAGCTGTGGCCGCGCTGTTCGCCCCGGCGTTTAGCATCGTTTCGGTACAGCACGGCCAGGAAGCCACCGACCAAAGCAAACCCTCGGCGTGGTATACGCTGCGGCGTGTTTAGATTACTGACATTCATTTAGATAGTCCAAATAGGATGGGCTATCCGAATAGTGAACATAAACGGTATAAAGTTTAGAATCATCCATATCAATCAGATTGTTTGTCCAACCGCAAGCTGTGCCGCCCTGCCAGGTTTGATAGTTTTCTAAATCCTGCTCGTTTTCGGGATGATCGTCAAACCCAGAAAAAAAGAGTTTTTGGGAAGGGTGAACGCCAATTATTGTAACCAACTGTATCTTTTATAAATTGCTCTTTGTCTTTAGGATCAATGGTAAAGCGGAGGAATATTGAATCTTCGCCTAAACCGGCAAAGCAGCGCCATTTTAAGTTTGACATGCTGGCCGGGAAAATTACGCCAGTCCGCGTTTCGATTTGTGCTGGTGTAGGAAAGAACATGCCGAAACAGCCATAGTCTGTATTCCAAATCACCAGGACAGCCCAGATAGTGATGATGGGACATAAGATAATCAGCGCGATCAACAACAGCCTTCTTGGTAATCTGGGCATAGCCATATTCCCTTAATTATTGAGGCGAGCGAAACAAGTCTCGTCCCTACACAATGCCGCGTCAGGATGTGTCAAGACCGTCCGCTTGTTAATCCTCAAAACTCAATCCGCTGGTAGGGCGTTTTGCCGTCCGGCGAGCCTTCCGCCCACTGAATCGCCCGTTCGCCTAACGCCGCCACCCATGACCAGACCGTACCCAAAACGGGCCGGTTGCTCTTTTTATGCACCGTCCAGACGCCGCCGGGATAAGGCCGCCCCATAATGGTTTTCAGGTGGTCGGCGGTAATCGGTTCCTGCCGGTCATTAAACCACGCCTGCAACCGGCACCAGCGCTGCATCGAGTTCGGCGGGCGATATTTGATACTTTCCAACGGCTGCATTCGTTCGGACTGGAAATGATTGGTAATCACACCAAAGCCATTTTCGGCATAGGTCACATTCGCGCGGCGGGGGCTGGTCTCCACCATTGCAATTGTCCCGGCGGCATCGGCCACCAGGAAGTTCATGTTTTTCAGATAGGGGATCGCCTCCAGAAAGGCGACGGCCTGTTCCGTCGTGGTGTACGTGTTCAGAATATGGCGGCACGCCAGCGAAAACAGCCAACCAGGGGTATGTCGCCCGCCGCGCACTTCCGTAATGCCAATCGCCAACCCCGCCGCATTCATGCCATCGTGGCGGCCCACAAACAGGTCGTTGCCGCCCAGGACGGCCTGCGCGCCGGGAACGTGCGTGTCAATCAGCGCGGCGCAGCGGCCATACCAGTAATACCAGCCGGTTTCCGCTGCCGCCGATCACCCCGCCGCAAATTCCGTTTGCCCGGAAATGTGAAAAGCTGGTGGCGCAGCACGCGCCGGAAATCCTTGACGAACTGGAAGGCATGATCGAGGGCAGCAATTACAACGCCGATCATTTGCGGACG
>DATALK010000347.1:0-4623 GCA_036261085.1 Phototrophicaceae bacterium
CGCTGGTAGACCTCAGTCCTGAAGCCGCTCAGGGAGTTGCCTTTCTCCAGGCAACCTTTCAGACTAACACCCCAATGAGTGCGGAAGTTAATCTTTTTCTCCTTGCAGTGCTGAATTTGTTACCTCAGGAACGCCGGGATGAGATTGTTCAGCAGCGTAAGTTATTAGAAATTGATCTGAGACCGCGCGATCAGGATGCCATTAGCCCGGAAGTTTGGGATATTATTGAGTTGGCGTGTGACAGTCGGAGAAAGTTGGCGTTTGACTACTATTCGCCCAGTCACAGCGATGGTTTACCCCGTCACAATCTGGTTGAACCCGAACGTTACTTCTTCGACCCGGTTAGAAGCCACTATTATCTGGAGGCCTTCTGCCTGGAGGTGCGCGGTCCCCGCCACACTTGGCTGCGTGAAGAGTCTGTCATCTACCGCCTGGGACGCATTCGTAATCCCCAGGTGCTGCCGACTCATTTTGTTCCTCGCCGTCATCACCCTCGGACTTATGAACTCAATTATCACTTAGCACCTGAAATTGCTCGAAACGGGATTACGGAGCACTTCCCAGAAAGTTCCGTTACCTATTTACCCGATGGCAGCGCCGAAGTGGAAGCTCGCGTCACCAATCTTTTTATGGCGCTGCGAACCCTGTTGCATTATGGCCCTTCTTGCCAGGTTACCGGAGGAACGGAAGCCGTTACGGAAATGCAGGCTTTGGTAAAGGCACTTCATAACCTGTATTCGTCGACCAACCCCTAAATTTGTAGGGGTATCGCTGTAGTACAGTCAGTTTATACCTGAAAGGTGCTTGCAGATGTACCGGCTAAATCTCCTGGCAGTGGATTCAAAAATCGCTTCGGAAGAGGCTATGGCCCAAATTGGACTAAAGCCTGAGCAGCTACCGGCAGATTGGCGCTTGATGGCCCACCAGGTCGAAACGCTGCGCGTGTTGCGCGCGGGCACGGCTGAAATTTTGATCAACACCGCGCTGACGGGTGATGGCAAAAGTCTGGCCGCTCAACTCTCGGTCTTCCTGGATCAGACCCGTGCCCTGTTTATGTATCCGACTAACGAACTCGCTGCTGACCAGATGCAGGGCCTGGAACGTAACAAACGCCTCTGGCAGGTTCAAACCCTTCGTCAGCGCCGGTTGGATCGGAGCGAACTGGATCGGCTTCAGGCGCAACTGGAAGGATTTTCTCGCGCTGATGTCCTTCGCCTTTTGACCGAGACGGACTTGTTGTTAACGAACCCGGACTTGTTCCATCTGATGATGCAGTTTCAATACCAATCTATCGGCGCCTCGCCTGACCAATTGCCAATTGGCCGAATTGCGAATCGGTATGGCCTGTTTGTTTTTGATGAGTTCCATCTTTTTGGGATGCCCCAGGTCGCCGCTGCACTAATCAGCCTGCTTATGCTTCGGGCTGTCACCGCTGGTTCATCCCAGCCATCTCGTTTTCTGTTCTTGTCAGCTACTCCCCAGGAAATGCTGCTTCAAATGGCTGCCCAGAGTGGCCTGAATATCCACTTAATCCAGGGGCAGTACCGGCACGGTGAACCATCGTTATCAGCCGACTACCGCCGTATTTTGCAACCGGTACTGCTGAACCTGTGGCCGGGGCGGATTGAAGACTGGATTAACGAGCATTTGCAGGATGTCTTGCTGGCCTTTTTCTTGCAGCACCGTCCTGGGGCCAAAGGTTTGATTGTTGCCAACAGTGTTGCCACCGCCCACCGATTAGTGAATATCTTGCGCGAACCCCTCGCCCAGGCCGGGTTCAGTGTGGCTCCCAACACCGGTCTGACGGATCGGGAAACCCGCCAGCAGAGTTACCAGGCAGATTTACTGGTGGGGACATCAACGATTGATGTTGGGGTAGACTTTCACATCAACCTGCTGATTTTTGAAAGTACCGATGCCGCCAGTCACTTACAGCGTTTGGGGCGTTTGGGTCGGCATACTGACGACGGGCGTGGACACTCCTTCCATGACCATTTCGAAGCCCACGCGCTGCTGCCTCCCTGGATTATAGAGACCCTTCAGTCCCAATTCCCGGTAGACAGCCTGATAGACCGGGAGAGTTATGGTGCTGCCATTTTGAATGCTTTTCCCATTCATCAGCTATTCAAATTTTATCCGCGTGATTGGGCCAGCTTGCAGGCTTTTAACGTTCTCAACCAGCTCAACGCCCCTCCCATCCAGGCCCAGTACGAAACCATCCGGCAGCAGTTGTGGCCTACCTATGGAGCCTTGTTTGGTGTTTCTTCCGCTACTCGTGGCCGGTATATCGAACTTCGCCGCGATGCCCGCCCGTTGGTGGATGAAGCCATCTCCTTTCGTGGCGGCAGTCCATTTGTGGCGCTGGTTATCGGTGAAAGCGGTCACATTCAGCCGTATAACCTCATCTCCCTGCTGCGCCAGGCGGATTTGGAGCCAATCGAACTGGCGGTGGTTTACGCTTTGGCGGAGAAGGCGGGGAATACTGCCGCCCTACTTCAGCGGGATCAGCCCTTGGTTGCTTACCGTCTGCACGGTTGGCTGCCGAAAGCTCGCCGGTTACGTCTGCGCTTGGATCAGCGAATTGATGACTGGCCCAGTGATCGGTTTGGCACCGCCTGCGTTTTGCGCGGATTTGCGCTGGATGCCCCCGGTGTCTCCGGTTTGATTACCCTCAACAAGACGCTTGAAACCCGCGAACTGGTGACTACATTGGTGCGGGGTTATCGCCCGGACGATCTGCGCCGCCGCTTAAAACTTGGTTATCAGTTTGAGCTGTTGGAATTTGCCAGTGCGGATGGTATTGAGGGCAGCGCGGCTTTTGCCCGTGAAGCCCTGCTGCTGGATAGTGCGCTGCGCCGTTCGAGCCTGCCCGCCGGCGGCGATTTGTTGATTTATTAGTTTCCCACAGGAGAGATTATGACCGATTGGATTGATGACGAACTTGCTCCGGGTGAATACCGGCCCGATGCTGAATATGTGGACGATACGGTGTCAGAACCGGCGAGACCGGTTCCGGCCTCCATCCCCCTGTTTCAGACCTTATTAGAACAGGCCATCATCACGGAATGGCCGGATGACGCCGTGCTGCTGGATTTTGCCCACTACGTCGCCGGGCCAATTTCGGATTACCTGGGGGCTACCGCCGCCAAAGGTGGGGATTTCGCGCGACGGAAACAGGCCGAGGGGGCTGATACCGAACGTTACCGTTACGACCAGTCTTTGCGTGCCCACCTGGTTAACGGTTTGCTGCCCACCATGCGCGTGCTGCGGTTGCTGCGGGTCTGGGGTGCGCCGCGCCTCGCTGCGTGGACCCCCGAAGTCGAGCGCTTGGCAGCTGCCGGTTTTGTGTTACACGATTACATCAAACTGCCCGGTGTCAAAGTCGAGCTAACAACTGCGGGCTTTGGTGAACAAGACCCGCCCAGCCAGCGCACCTTGCCCATCTTGGAAAACATCTTCCGTGACTGGTGTGAGCGTTTAGGGCTGAATCACTTTCTTGCGCCGCTCGGTGGTGTCGAAGCCTGCTTGCAACCGTTAATTTATATTGCGGCCAACACCCAGCAGCTTTGGGGAACCGCCTTACCCCGTGTGTTATTTCCCCGGTTGCCCGCCGATATGACCGCTCTGGATTTGTCCCGTGAATTTAGCCATCTCGCCGATTTGCTGGCCTATGTGGCTCCTAATCCCCGCCGGTTAGTCGCTCATGGCAGCATCCAGAAGGCCATCCGTGAATTAGCAACGAATATTGATGATCCTGGCACACCGGTGGCTCGGTTGACCTACCATCATGTGGCGGAAAATCGCGGTCTGCTGCTGAACTTCATCCACGATGGTGCCCTGGCAGCGCTTTCCGTGCCCAGCCAGCGTGAGCCGCTGCTTTATGCTCCCAGCGGTGTCGTTTATCTGGAACGTTCGGACGCGCCGCCCTTGCCTCAATCAGCCGCTTTGGTCTCCCATATTATTGACCAAATCCGACATCGGTGTGGTCGCCGTCTGCTGGAAACCGGAAAAGGAGCCAAACGTGGCAACGTCAGTCTGCAAACCAGTGAAATTTATGACGACTTTTTTGATCTACGGGATTATATCCGGTACAGCCGCCGGATTGTGAGTCGGTATGTCAAAAGTGGCAAGGCTTTTGACCGGTTGACCCTGGCTCAGACCAAAGGGATTCCCGTCACCCCGGCTATGCCTGGCATTTCGTCCGATCCAACTGATCCTCGTGTGGATCAACTGGCCGAGTGGGCCGGCTTACTGGAGAGTGTGCTGGAAAACAAACTGGCGGGATACGACTTTGCTGGTTGGTTATTAGCCCGCTTAGGGCTTGAAGATTTGCGCCCGGAATTAAGTGCGCTGCGTCACCATCCCCAGGTGAGCCGTACCGGCGGCGTTCGTTTCTGGTGGTTCTGGTTAATGGCTCACCTGCTGCATCGTCATCCCGGCCATTCCCCTGACTATTGGCTGGAACAGATCGAATCTTGGTCAATGGAATTGGCCGATGTTTTACCCTCAGACCTGCCGGTAGCGGCGCAGATCAACACGGCCACTTGGGACGATCTTCAGCACTATCTTGCTCAGGTGTTTACCGTCGGGGATACGAGAGCCGTGGCCGCCACTCAGTCCGAC
>DATALK010000349.1:0-3223 GCA_036261085.1 Phototrophicaceae bacterium
GAGCAGCACCGGTCTGGGGTTATGGATTGTTAAACATCTGGTCACGCTGCAAAAAGGCCGGGTCGGCGTGGAGTGTCCGCCCGAAGGGGGTTCGGTCTTCTGGGTGGAAATGCCAGTAGCGTAAAAACGGTTCACGCTGGCGAACTATAAAACGCAGCGGTATTTTGAATACCTTGTTAGAACGCCGCTCATATCTGACGGGGCTGGTGGGTTCCTGTGACTTACTCTCCCTGCGCCGCGCCTTACGGGAAGTAACACACTTTCTCCCCATGCAGAATTTGTTTGAGTTGTTCGGGAAACGCCTCGGCGCTGATGGGCTTGCCGATAAAAGCGTCAAAGCCTAATTCAAAAGCGGCGTTCATTTCGCTGATATGTACCGTATAAGCGACAACGGGAATATGGCTAAACCGGGGATACGTTTTTAAGATGGTCAGCGCTTCATAACCATTGACGCGCGGCATTTCCACCCAGAAGACCGAACCCCCTTCGGGCGGACACTCCACGCCGACCCGGCCTTTTTGCAGCGTGACCAGATGTTTAACAATCCATAACCCCAGACCGGTGCTGCTCTCACCAGCGGTGGGCCGGGGACTGAGTTTACCAAACTCCGTGAACAGGCGATCCTGCTCGACTGCCGGAATGCCTGGCCCCTGGTCAGCGACATAAATCCGCACCTTCGAATCGTAACATTCGGTTCCCAGGCGTACTGTCGTATTCGCCGGACTGTATTTGATGGCATTACTAATCAGGTTATCCAATACCTGCCGGAAACGGGAAACATCGGCCAGGATAATGCCGTCGCTGCTGACCGTATTGAGGGTAATGCCCTTTTTTAAGGAAAACGCCTCGTGTTCCGTCGTCAGGGCCTCCAGGAGATGCGCCACCACGACATAATCCAGTTGAATATCCAGCGCCCCGCTTTGGATAGCGGCGGTGTCCAGAAAATCCTTGATAATGGTGTGCATCCCGGCCAGCGAATGTTCCAGCGTATCCAGCAGGCGCGGGCCATCCTCAATCTGATCTTGGGCCTGCCGCAGCAGATAGGCGACCATACTGATATTCCCCAACGGCCCTTTAAGATCGTGCGAGGCGATTTTCAACATCCGATCTTTCATTTCCTGGGCGGTGCGGAGTTCCTCAATGGTCTGTTTGCGTTCATCCTGCAAACATTTCAGGGTGATTTGTGTTTTAACCCGCGCCAACGTCACATCCGGGTCAAACGGCTTGGTGATGTAGTCATTGGCTCCCGCATCCAGACCGCCAACAATATTTTGCACCTCGGCCATCGCTGAAACCAGAATCACCGGGGTATCGGCGGTTATGGGGTTGCTGCGAATTTCTTGCAGCACTTGCAGGCCGTTCATCTTCGGCATCATAATATCCAGCAGCACCAGATCAAAGGGTTCCTGGGCCAGTAAATCCAGCGCCTCCGGGCCGCTGGTGGCGCTCTTCAGGCGATAGTGTTTTTCCAGAAGCCGCTGTAAGAGGGTGATGTTCAGGCGTTGATCGTCAACAATCAACACGAGCGGGAGATCGGGCTGCACCATAGACCGGCCTTTCTTGCGGATACCTGATACGTGTAAACTATAAAGCGAGTACGAGTATCTGTCCCTTAATAAATTAAGGAAGGCGCTCTCCTTCACATAAATTTTACACTAAATTGTAGCACCGATGAATGGGATTTAATGGATAGTTCAATTCACCAGCAAATTGCGCAGTTACAGGCGACCATTCAGCGTCAGGAAGCCGCTGCCACGCGCCTGGACACTGAAATCACTGCGCTGGAACAGGAATTGGAGGCGTTTGCCACCCGCTACCAGCAGATTGTTGGCGCGGCCCAGGCCAAACTGGACGCGGCCCGCGCTGCGGTTGCCGAGTTGGAACGCCGCCGCTACCTGGAAACGCTGGCCGATTTGCCGCCGGAAGAAGCGCCGCGCCCGTTGGGCTTTGTGCCGGTAGCGGAACAGTACCGCCGCGTGTGGATTGATCCACCGCCGCTGATGGACGAACCCGAACCGACCACCCGTCCCCTGGAAACACCCGTCCCCACCGATCCCGAAACGCGCCTCAAACAGCTGTACCGCGCCCTGGCACGGCGTTACCATCCCGATCTGGCGGCCACCCCTGCCGAACGCGACTACCGCACCCGCCTGATGGTGCTGATTAACGAAGCCTATGAAAACCGCGACCTGGACACGCTGCAAATCCTGTTTGAGCAGCCGGAACAGGTCAGCCCGGATGTCCCGGTAGCGGTGCTGAAACTGCGCCAACTGCAACAGACCAGCGCGGCACTGGCGCAGCGTATCGAAAAGATGCAGCTCGAACAGCAATATCTGCTTCAGAGCGACTGGCTGCGCTTAAAAGCTGAGGAAAAATTGGCGCAGCGCCAAGGCCGGGATCTGCTGCGTGAACGGGCCGACAAACTGGAACACGAATACTGGACGGTCCTGGCGTTGTTACAACGCTTGCGGCAGGGCTGAGTGTCGCGGCCTTAAGTCTGGTCAAAGACCCGGAATTCTGTTACTCTCTACTGCCAGACTAAGGTAGGGGATCAACCCCTTTTCAGGATCATTATGCCGAATCAAGACCTGACCGGAATGGGCGTGTGCTGGCTGGGCAACATGCGGTACACCAACCCACTCAACCGGACGGCGGCCAAAAAGTGGCAGGCTCTCAGCCACCTGGGGCTGCGGATGTATGTGCTGGGTTTTGCCACTGCGCCCCGGTTCCAGCTTTTTACCCAATTCGCCCGCTTTTATCTGCTGCCGGAACTGCCGCTGGCGTTCTTACGTTACTTTGAATTTTTTCTACTGACACCGCCGCTGCTATTGTGGTTGGTTCTGCGCCGCCGCGTGAGTGTGATTGTGGCCGTAAGTCCGTTTGAAGGCGCGGTGGCAGCCCTCGTTAAAAATATGGCCGGATTATTTGGGCAGCCAGTGGCGCTGGTGGTCGAAAGTCATGGCGATTTTGAGGTCGCCGTTTTTCAGCAGCGGCGTATCCGGCTGGCCGGGTTATATCGTCGGTTGATGGCTGGTTTAACCCGCTATGCGCTGCGTTACGCGGACGTGCTGCGTACCGTGTCCAACAGCAGTCGCCAGCAGTTAGCCGCCTGGTCGCCCAAAAATCAGCCGATGCACCAATTTATGGCCTGGACGGATTTCAGCGCCTTTGCCAACCTGGAACGCGAGAAATCCCTGCTGGAGACCCAGGTCATTGTTTATGT
>DATALK010000351.1:0-5734 GCA_036261085.1 Phototrophicaceae bacterium
TTGAATTTATTTGTAAAGCGTTTTGGCACGGTCTCACCCCATATGTTACAATCACCCCTATTCATGAATATTGCTGATGTTCATGAACAGAACTTGGCAAGTAAACAAATGTCATGTTATACTTGTGTCGTTTGTCACAAATGATGGTTTGTTAAAAAATCTGATGGTTTCCGGGTGTATTGTGGCCCGGGTTTGCACCTTAACGCGAACTTTTTTATAGCTTAAATGGGAGTTGCTACTCCAATGGCCGTTTTAAACGAATGGGCGTTTGTTGGCGTTTTCTTCGCCATTGCCTGGGTCTTCCCGGTGCTGCCGATTCTGGGCGCGCGTATCCTGGCTCCGCACAAACCCAACCCACTGAAACAATCCACCTACGAATGCGGGGTGGAAACAGTGGGGGATACCTGGGTGCAGTTCAAAGTTCAGTACTACATCTATGGTCTGGTGTTCCTGGTATTTGATGTTGAAATTGTGCTGTTGTTCCCCTGGGCCTTAGCCTACAATCAGTTGGATTTATTCGGTTTTCTGGCAGGTTTCCTGTTCATCTTCCTGCTGGCCGATGCGCTGATTTATGCGTGGCGTAAGGGCGCGCTGGAGTGGATGTAGTTGCGTGACCGGCGTCGAGGCGGACTGCGCCGCCGAGTATGGATTGAGGCGGAATGATGCAAGACTTATGTGGTATTGGTAATCTTGCCAAATGTTTTGTGAATATGGGTGCCAGTCGTGATCTGGCCCAATTTTTTGCGCTGCTGTTGAGTGTGATCGCAACGGCCACCGTCCCGCTGATTACGGTGATTTTCCTCATTTACATCGAGCGTAAAATCGCGGCGCGGGTACAAGACCGCATTGGCCCGAACCGTGTTGGCCCCTTCGGGCTGTTGCAGCCGGTGGCCGATGCCATCAAGTTGCTGATTAAAGAAGACATTACCCCGTTAGGCGCGGATAAACTCATTTACAATCTTGCTCCCATCATCGCCTTTGCTTCGATTGTGCTGCTGTGGGCGGTCATTCCGTATACGCCGGAACACGTCGGCGCGGATTTGGGCATTGGCGTGTTGTACTTCATGGCTGTCGGCTCGATTGTCACCGTTAAGGTGATGGTTGGCGGCTGGGCCAGCAATAACAAATACGCGCTGCTCGGCGCGTTCCGCACCATCGCGCAGCTGCTGAGCTATGAAGTGCCGCTGGTGCTGGCGCTGATTGTGCCGGTGATGATTGCCGGGACGCTGCGAATGCAGGGATTAATCGAAGCGCAGCAGGGCATGTGGTTTGTGTTTATGTCACCCATCGCGGCGCTGACGTTTTTTATCGCCAATCTGGCCGAAGTCGGGCGCGCCCCGTTTGACCTGATCGAAGCCGAGTCGGAAATTGTGGCCGGGTACAACATCGAATATTCCGGCTTTAAGTTCGGCATGTTTATGGCGGGTGAGTTCATTCACGCTTTTACCATCTGTGTGTTAACAGCGGTGATTTTCCTGGGCGGTTGGTCGGGGCCCTTCGCGCACGAAGTGCCGCTGCTTGGTTTTATTTACATCGGCCTCAAGACGGCGGCGGTTTATGTGTTTATGCTGGTGCTGCGGAGTACCGTGCCGCGCATTCGGATTGACCAGGTGATGGCCTTTAACTGGAAATTCCTGGTTCCGCTTTCAATTGTGAATCTGCTGTCCATTGCGACGGTGCTGTTTGTAGCGCGGGCCTTGGGGTTAAATCCCCCACCGGAACTGGCGACGGATTTTGTGGCGAATCTCCCCCGGACGATCCTGCTGCTGCTGGCGAATTTACCGGCGATTGCGCTGGCCCTGAACATCATTCGCCGCTGGACCCGGCATCAACGCCAGCTTGAGGGCAGCGGACTGGCCGCCAGACACCCGCAACCGGCGGCGCTGACCCTTCCGGCAGGGGATTAATCATGGCCGGTGCAATTGTCAGGGCGGGCCTTAAACCCTCCCCGACTGACATCCATTTTGAGGCGGTTTATGTTTGAATTTAATGCACAAACGATAGCCTTTTTGGTCCTCACCCTATTTGTCCTGGGTGGGGCGTTGGGGGTTGTGACCACGCGCAATCTCGTCCACGCGACCCTGTATATGGTTCTCAGTTTATTTGGCGTGGCCGGTTTTTTTGTGTTGTTGAGCGCGCCCTTTCTGGCGGCGGTGCAGGTGTTGGTGTACATCGGCGCGATTTCTATTTTGATTATCTTTGGCGTTATGCTCACCCGCAGCATGACGCATTTGCGCCATGTTCACAACGCCCAATGGGTTGCCAGCGGCGTTGTCACCAGTTTATTGTTTGTGCTGCTGATGGTGGGGATTATCCTGCCGGTGTGGGGCGTGAACGGCGCGCAAACCCCGACGGAAGTTGCCGACGTGGTGGCCGATACCGCCGTGATGGGGCAACTGCTGGTCAGCCCGAATGGCTACGTGCTGCCGTTTGAAGTGGCCTCGCTGCTGCTGACGGCGGCCATGATTGGCGCGATTGTGATTGCGCGGGACGACGAATGAATCCAGGTAGGGGAGGGTCTTAGACCCTCCCCTACACATTAGAGGAGATTGAGCCGAAATGGTTCCTTTGTGGGCATATCTTCTGGTGGCGGCGGCGCTGTTTTGTCTGGGGATGTATGGGGTGCTGTCCCGGCGCAACGCGGTAGCGGTGTTAATGGGGATCGAGTTGATGCTGAACGCCGTCAACATTAACCTGGTGGCCTTCTGGCGGTATCTGGAAGCGCAGACGATGAATGGGCAGGCGTTTGTCGCGTTTATTTTTGTGGTCGCGGCTGCCGAGGCGGCTGTTGGGCTGGCGATTGTCATCTCCATTTATCGCAACCGGCGTTCGGTGGTGATTGAAGACGTTGACATCATGAAATGGTAGGGCGTCTTTCTTATGAGTTTAAATGAGTTTTTGAGTAATCCGAATTTGCTTCCCTGGTTGGTGCCAGTGGGGCCGCTGCTGGCCTTTTTTATCATCATGCTGCTGACCAACCGCGCGCGGCTGATCCCGGCGACCAGCCCGGAATACGGCGGCCATCACCCGGATTACGAGGGGATGCTCGTGCCGGTGGTCAGCGAGGGCAGCCGCCTGGTCAGCGTGTTGGTCGGTTTGCTGGGCATTCTGACCGCGTGGCTCATCAGTCTGCGCGTGGTGGGGGATGCGTTCAGTGTCGCGCATCTGGGCGCGACGGTGCGGAATAGCACGATTCCCTGGCTGGCAACGGGCAGCACTTCCTTTAATATGGGGGTGCTGGTTGACCCGCTGACCACGATTATGCTGGTGATGGTGCCGCTGGCCTGTACGATGATTTTTATCTACAGCATCGGTTACATGGCGCACGACCCCCGGCAGTCGCGCTTTTTCGCGCTGATTTCGCTGTTCGCGGGCGCGATGTTAACGCTGGTCGTGGCGGATAACCTGCTGCTGCTGTTTGTCGGTTGGGAAGTGATGGGTCTGTGTTCGTACCTGCTGATCGGTTTCTGGTACGAAAAAGAGAGCGCATACAAAGCGGCGATCAAAGCCTTCACCACGACCCGTGTGGCCGATGTGATTATGCTGCTCGGTATCGCCTATCTGTATGCGGAAACCGGAACGCTCAGTTTCCGTGACATCCTGTACAACGAAGAAGTTTTACAGCATCTGGCGACCACTCCGGCGCTTTTGTTGGGCGGCGCGGGGCTGACGGCAGCCGGGTTAATTGGCATTTTCCTGATTATCGGCACGATTGGTAAATCGGCGCAGTTCCCGCTCCACGTCTGGCTGCCGGACGCGATGGAAGGCCCGACGCCGGTCAGCGCCATGATCCATGCCGCCGCGATGGTGTCCGCTGGTATTTATGCCGTTATCCGCATGTACCCGCTGTTTGAAGCGGGCGGCAGTCCGCACGCCGGACTGTTTACCTCACCGCTGCTGCTTTTGTCTATCGTTGGCGCGTTTACGGCCATTTTTGCGGCCACGATTGCGGTGGCGCAGAATGATGTGAAGCGCGTGCTGGCGTATTCCACGATTTCGCAGCTTGGGTTTATGATGGCGGCACTCGGCATTGGCGCGTATATCGCCGCCGCGTTCCATCTGATTACCCATGCTTTCTTCAAAGCGCTGCTGTTTATGGCCTCCGGTTCGGTCATTCACGGCATGGAACACGGTGAACATCACGTTCACGAACATGCCCACGATGATGACCAATACGCGCTGCCGGGCCACGCGCCCATGACGCTGCCCGCTCACAGCGCGGATGGTCACGGCCACGACAGCCACACGGATACTGCCGATCATGTGCCGGAGCCGCACACTGAACACGGCCACCACTTTGATCCACAGGACATGCTGAATATGGGCGGTCTGCGGAAGACCATGCCGGTCACGTTTATCACCTTCCTGGTGGGCGGCCTGTCGCTGGCCGGGTTCCCGCTGCTGACTGCCGGGTTCTGGTCGAAAGATGAAATTCTGGCGGACGCTTATTATGGGCTGAGTCACGGTTTTGGCCCGCACGCGCTGGTGTTTGTGCTGCTGGCGTTGGCCGCGTTCCTCACGGCCTTCTACACCATGCGCCAGCTTGGCCTGACGTTTATGGGCGAACCGCGCACCCCGGAAGCTGCCCACGCCGATTTAGGACAAGGGCTGGTCAGCTTTACGATGACCCTGCCGCTGGTTATCCTGGCGTTTTTTGCCATCGTCGCCGGGTTTGTGGGCGTGCCGCCGGAGTTCCCGCTGTTTGGCGCGATCTTCTCGCCGGAACACAATCCGTTCCACCATTTTGTGATTTACACGCTGCTGCCAGAAATGCAGGCGGAAGCGCCGCCCTTTAACTGGTTCCCGGTGCTGACCTCGTTTGTGGTGGCGTTGGGTGGGTTAGGATTGGGCTATCTGGTGTACTGGCGCAAGCCGCTGGTGGCGGGCGAACCCGATCCGCTGGTGGCGTTCCTCGGCCCGTTGCACCCGGTGCTGAAGAATAAATACTATGTAGACGAACTCTATGCCCGTGTGTTTATCGCGCCGTCGAAGGCGTTTGCTCGCGTGGCGTCCGAGGTGATTGACCGGGGCCTCATTGATGGCACCCTGCACCTGATCGCGCGGGTGGCAACCTGGATTGGCGATCTGTTTAAAGTGCTGAACGTGTGGTTGATTGACGGCGTGGGTGACAGTATCCCGGAGTTGGTCGCCCTGTTTGGCGCGTGGTTCCGCCGCATTCAAACCGGACGCATCCAGCAGTATTTGCTGCTGGTGGCGCTGGCCGCCATTTTGATCGCGCTCATTTTTGCCGCGTCGTCGGGAATGTTGGTGCAGGCGGCGCCGTAGGGGAATTCAAACCTCACCCCCTGGCCCCCACTCCATAACATGGAGAGGGGGTAAAAACCATCCGTGTGCAACGGGGAGGGCCAGGGGAGGGGAATTATTTGGTACGGACACGATATAGCGTGTCCGTACAGGACAGAAAATCCGTTAAGGATGAGATATGGCGATATTCGGAATAGATGTCTTGACGTTTCTGGTAGTGGCTCCGGCGGTAGCAGCGGTGATTGTCCTGCTGCTACCCAAACAGGCGGAGATCGCCCGCTGGTCGGCGCTGGCGTTGGCGACGGTCATCGGGGCCGTCGCGGTCTGGGTGTTCTTTTATTACAACAGCAATCCCGTTCCCGCCGATGGTATGAATTATGTGCTGGAAGTGCAGGTTCCCTGGTTCTCGCTGATCGGCGCGTCATGGCATGTGGGCATTGACGGCATCAGCGCGGCGATGGTGCTGCTG
>DATALK010000390.1:0-6138 GCA_036261085.1 Phototrophicaceae bacterium
GGAGACCAAACACTTGGCACACGCCAAGCAATTGGATACGCTCTTTGAGCGGCAAGAAACACATCTCAACCAGTCCGACATTTCTATGACCGCAGTTGTCGGTTAGGTCGCTTGTGTCAGATCATGTCTTGTCTTTTACAGTCAAGGTGTTTGCCTTGCTTGGAGTAATGGTCATGGAGTTCGCTTTCGAGTGAGTACATGTCCGGTGTTTGGATGAGAACTTCGAACTCAACCGGGAACGGCAACTTGACGCTGAAAGTCTTAATCCGGTCTTCAGGCTTAGACGTGCGACCAATCTTGTAAGCACCACGTTCACCTTTGACCACGTACACGTAACCGACGGTGCTACGCTGTTGACGTTTGGCCTGCTTTTCGGCCTCCTGCTGGCGCTTAAGTTCTTCACGCTGCTGTTGGCGACATTCGGCTGCAATCATGCGTGCCTCGGTGGCCTTAAGTTCAGCTAACTGCGCCTCTAAATGTTCGCGTTCCGATTGAACCTGTTCGAGTGTCCTTACTTGCTGCGTCACCGCTTTTTCAACGCCTGACGCAATACCGCGTTGAACCTCACGCCGAACAAGATTCTCAAGACTCGACTGCGCCTCATGCAAAAGGCGGTTGTGATGTTCAAAACAAATGTAGTGCCTAACTCCAACCATCTCGAACTCACGGTATGGGTTAACGGCAGTGATAGTTAGGTAATTATCCGTTCCATCTACCTTTTCCCAGGGAGGCAGAACCGTGGGTTTACGCAGGCCGCGAATGATGTGGTAGGTGTGCAAGGCTTCATCCAAAACACCCGAAGTCTGGAAACGGGTTTTCCCGGCACGCAGCATTTCATTAAATGAAAGCATTTCGCGCAATTCGTCAATCAAGGTGTCCGGGTTTTTAGCAAGCGCATGGGTAAGATTTTCGGCGGAAATGCGCACGCCGAAGTAATCAACCTCCCCTAAACCGCAAGGCAAAAAGGAAAAGCACGATATAGCGTAAGGCAAGGGCAATCGCGGAATAGACACATCGTACTCTTGCTGTTTCTGTGTCATTCCTCGTCTTCTCCCAGTGCTTGCTGCTGACGCGCAATAAACCCTCTGGCAAAGTTTCGAACCCAAAGACCATCTTCGCCGCTTTCACGCTCAGTGTCGTCATCATCGTAACGGCCAACGCGCCCGCCGCGTTGTTGAACCGCCTTCATGATTTCAGCAGCAAAACTGGACAAAAGACTTTCCAGGTTGGTGTAGAGCATAGACATGTCATCCCGGCGGGAAAACATCTCAGGCGTATAGCCAGCCGCTCGGCACAGTGCGTCGGTAATGGTTTGGCGGGAGCTATACCCTTGAGTAATCCCGTCATCCAAATGTTCAATGGCGGCCCGGTCTTCGTCGTAAGCCGGGTTTAACCTCAGTGAAACAGACCGGGTTGTCTCCCCAGTAGTTTTGTGCCGTCCCATCGGCTAACCCCCCAACCGACGTAGTGCCTTGAACATTTTGGAAGCGCCAAAAACGTTGGCATACTTCATCAGGGTACGATCCTGTTCGGCCATGAACAGTTCGATGCGCGGCAGCGCCTCTTGTAGCGCATCAAAAATGAGCGCGCCGCCGCCGCCCGTTACCAGAATGGCGTCGTAGTTACCAATACCGCCAGCACCTGTGATGATTTGTGTCACGTCGTAGACCAACGCTTGAACCGCTGCACGTGCCTCCGTCTGACAGTCAATTACGACTTTCCCAAAGCGGTAAGTCCCGGTCAGAATGCCGTCTTCCACACGCCGAATATCCAAGTCGCCCATGTCTTGGAAGAGGGTCAAGTTGTTGGCGCGCATCTCCGACTCAAACTGTTCAGTCAACTGGATAATGCCGGTGCGCGTACTCTTCAAGCTGCTGGTATCAATTTCGCCGCCAGGGTCAACGGCAACAGTATCCACCGTGTAACCACCAACGTCTATGACCAGGATGGTTGCGTTCGCCAGCGGGTTGCGCCGTTTCTCAGTGCCATCAGCATTCAGCATGTAATGTGCCAAGCCGCCTAACGGCTCATCAATCACGCCAACGCGCTTGACGTTAAACTTAAAATTCCCGTGATGGCTCTCCACTTCCCACTCATGCTTTGCAGATGCTACCAGCCGAGAGGCGTAATCCACATCACCCGGCGGATAAGTGGCCCGGAGTGTCATGTTCTGGTCACTGGTTTGCAGCGCTTCACTGGCAGCAAATGCCAGTCCAATGCCGTAATAGGTTTCGGTGTACCGCGCTGCACCTTTGGGTCGATCAGCAATAGTGTGACGCCGCGCCGCGTCACCAACGGCGTAAGCCATACCATTGACCCTGATGTAACCCTTCGGTGGCTTTCCCAATCGGCAACTCTGTCGCCATTCCGTTTCAGTCAGACGCGCAATCGCATGACGAAAATCTCCTTGAGCATTCAGGCGCGGGACGTACCACTTGCCACGCGCGTTTCCGAAGTCAAGCACTAATTCCATAATCAATCTCCCTTTTATCGGTTCATAATGCGTAGACAGTACCTTTTACGGCGTATACGCCTTATTACTTGTTATGCGTTGATTACAGCGTATCAGAAGCCGAGAAAGCATTTGTCACATCTGGCGCACCATCTGGCAGCATCACTACACCTCGACCACCACATGTCCGCTGCGGCGGTAGAGCGCGATCAACTGCTCCGCATTCCGCGCTTGGCTCAACGGCTTGCCTAGCTTGTCATGCTTTGGAACTTCGATACAGAACACTTCGTCATGAGTGCGATCCACCACCAGTACCTCGACCATCTCGCCCTCCAGGGTGGCTTCCTCGGTGACAGACGACACCCGTACAGTAGCAGTTAGCGGTTGGCGGTTATTGCGTTGCAACTGAGGCTTATGCGGTCGGCTGGCCTGCCGTTTGTCGTAACACGCTTTACATTGCCGCCGGAATGTGCCGCGCTCTTTTCGCAGGTAGAAATGTTCTTCAGTGAGCGGGAATGTCTGACCGCAAGCGGTACAAGTACGTTCGGTTTCGGGTGGCCGTCCGGCTTTCTTCGTGCGCCAGTATTCCAACTGATGTTCCTGGCACATGGTCAGGTACTTATCGCCCTGTGGCCCGGCCCAACGCGGTTGATTGCAGCCCTCAATCACACACAGTTTGTCACTCATCGTTTCCTCGCCTCTTTCCGGGTTGATGTAAACGTAGTAAATGTTTTCGGTTGGACGGGTCAGACGCAGGGTTCGGGCTGCGCCTGGTGTCCACGCAATCCAGTGCCAGGATGCTAAAATTTCCAGGTAATAACTGGCTACCGCTGTGCTGGACGTGCCAAGCAGGGCGCAGATGTTGCGCGTGCTGGGTGCGACTTCGTGTTCGGCTATATAGGCCACAATCTGGTGATACAAGTGGTTAGCGGCATCGAAGGTTGATTCACGCATGATTCCCGCCGCTATCATCCCATTCCGGGTGCTGCCCTAGCAGCCGTTTGCGCGTCTCAAGGGCCATCGTGTACTCGCTATCAGCGCGCTGCCACGCCCAGGCCGCCGCTTTTAATTCATCCTCCACGTGTGCCGGCACACGCTCCTTACGGGCCTGATAACCTTCAACCTGGCGCTTAATCCGCTGCCGGTTCCGGCGGGTAACTTTCAGCTTCTCTTCCAGTTTTGGCAGCCGGTCAGTCACAGCTTTCAGACCGTACCAGTCTCGCAGTCGGCGAAACTCGGCCAGAGTCAGCAGTTCATCCATTAGCTGGCGACTCCGTTCACACGAGCTAAATCCAGACTGCGTTCGGCGCAGTTCATAAACTTGGTGAGCGTTTTTTCAAAGTAGAGGGTGACGGTTCCGATGGGGCCGTTACGATGTTTGGCAACAATGATTTCGGCCTGGTTGGGAAACTCCGTCGCCTCGTTGTAGACTTCATCCCGGTAAATGAAGGCGACCACGTCAGCATCCTGTTCCAGGTTGCCCGAATCCCGTAAATCCGACAGGATTGGGCGTTTATCCTGACGGGCTTCGAGCGCACGATTCAGCTGCGACGCCGCCAGGATGGGCGTATCAAATTCACGAGCAAAGCCCTTCAGATGGGTACTGATGAAGCCAATCTCATTTACGCGGTTGTCTTTGCCCATGAAGGCTTTGCCGCCCGACATCAGTTGCAGGTAATCCACCACAATCAGATCGAGCGGCCCATATTTCGCCATCCACTGGTAGCAGCGCGAGCGCAATTGGAAGGGTGTCAGACCGCCGCGATCATCAATGTGGATCGGCAGTTGATGAATTTGCCCCATCACCTGGACAAACCGCCGCCAATCTTCCGCTGCTAGATTCCCACTGCGGAGCCGCTGCAAATTGATGCCGCTTTCATGGCTGGCGGCCCGCTGCACCAGTTGTTCTTTAGGCATTTCCAGCGAGAACCAACCCACTCGTTTTCCGGCTTTAGCCGCCGCCAATGCAATCGAGAGGAGCCACGAACTTTTTCCCATGCCGGGTCGCCCAGCAGCCAAAATGAGATCGGTCTTTTGCAAGCCCAACAACAAGTTATCAAAATCGCGGAAGCCGGTTGGCAAGCCCGTCATCGTCTGATCGCCGCGCATCAGCCGCTCAACTTTGTCGTAATAGGCGCTGACCAACTGGCCGAAGGTTTCATCTTCGCCGTCATCTTTCAAGGTGTTGACTTCCAGTAGCTTCCGCTCGGCTTCGCCCCGGACAGCCTCAGCCGGTTTTGCCTCGTCCAGCGCCAGCGCGCGGAGTTGGTCAGCCGTTGCCATCAACCGGCGGCGATAAGCAGCATCGGCCACGATGCGCCCATAAGTCTCGGCGTGATAGGTTAGCGGTGCAGCATTGACCAGTTGGGTGATATAGGCTGGCCCACCGATTTCATCCAAATGACCGGCGGCTTTTAATTCGGTACAAACCGTTAGGTAATCAATGGCCCGGCTTTGGGCCGACAGCTTTTCCAGGGCCTGCCAGATATACCGGTGGCGGAGCAGGAAAAAGTCCTCAGCATTGAGAAAGGCGGTGGTTATCACAAAGGCGTCCGGGGCCATAATCACGGCGCCCAAGAGTGCAGCTTCCGCTTCCTGGCTGTAGGGTACGGGTTGCGTACCCCAGGCTTTAAATTGGTCACTCATAGCTGGCTCCACTTTGTTCCCAGGCTGGGCGAATTTCCTGCATGGCTGAGACCAATTCCGCTCGCGTCTCGGGCGTCACGGGGGTGATGACTGGCAATGGTGTTAAACGTTTGGGCCGGGGGCGTTTGGTTGAGGCCCAGGCGCGCCAGGCGGTCACAAACTTTTCCAGGTCGTAGGGGAGATTGAGATCGGGATTAGCGGTTTTGTATTCGCGGACAAACTGCTCAAGGTGTTTTGGCTCGGCAGGTTTGCTGATGAACCCCACCACCTGCCGGCTTTTGCCGCGTTTGATGCCATCGCTCGTCCCGGCCAGCCAGGCCGCAATCGCGCCAATCCGCCCGCCATCGGTGCTTTCCGGTAGCTCGGCCAAATCAATCCCAAAGACCTGCTGGGCTACTGCCTCAAAGAGCAGATTACGTTCCCGCGGTTTCGGTTCTTTTTTCTTGGGCGGCGCCACCACTGCGCTTTCAGGCGCAGAAGATTCTTTAATCTGTTCTTCTCTCTTATATGTAATGTCCCCATTTTCTATTTGTAGGTTTTCAACTTCTTGAAAACCTACTTCTTGATTTTGGGGAAGTAGCTTGGTCTCATGAACGATGTATTCCCAGGCCACAATCTTTTTGCCGTCCCGAATCTGGTTGAGCGTGATATAGCCCGCATCTCGGAGTTCTTTGAGGATGCGGTAGACCCGATTCTTGCCACATTCTTGTTCCAGATCGGACGGTTGGATGCGCCAGTCATCCGGCTTGCTGAGTAGGTAGGCCATCACTCCCCGAGCCTCAAAAGAAAGGGAACGATCCTGGGCCAGCGCCCGACTCAGCATGAAGTAGGGAATGTCGCTGCTGCGTGTGCAGCGAATAATCAGGTTGTTCATGGTCAGCCTTCTACGATCTCACTTTCATCGTTGGGCGCGTAGATCACCCCGCACCCAGCGGTGACTTTCCGCCGGACAACACGCCTGATGTACGACAAAGACGTCATTCTGCGCCAGATTGAAGAATGCGGCGCGCTGCACCTCCTGCGAGTCAGGAAGGAACTGA
>DATALK010000392.1:0-2371 GCA_036261085.1 Phototrophicaceae bacterium
CCAGTTCCAGGGCTTGCTGCTGGTTTTTTTTGCGCTCGGTAATGTCCTCAAACACGGACATGATGGCGCGTTCGCCCCCACGGAATCGAAGTTTGTGCGGGCCGATGGTGTCACCATTGATGTCCAGGTGGCCTCAATTGCCTTTGTTTATGGGGGCGAACGCGCCATCATGTCCGTGTTTGAGGACATTACCGAGCGCAAAAAAAACCAGCAGCAAGCCCTGGAACTGGCCGTCGAACGGGAGCGACTGCGCCTTCTCGGCGATTTTATCCAATATGCCTCCCATGAATTCCGCACGCCGCTGTCCATTATCAGCAACTCGTTGTATCTGATGCCCAAAGTGGAGACCCCGGAACGACGGCAGGAACACGAAAATAATGTTATTCAGCAAATTCGCCGGATTACCGATTTGCTGGATGATATGCTGTTGATGGCGAAACTGGACGGCAGCGCGCCTTTGCAACGCGCCGCGTTGAGTTTGAACCATCTGCTGTCTGCCGTCACGACGGCGGTTCACCATCTTCCCGGCTACGAGGGGCGGGAACTGGTGCTGGAACTGGCGGACAATCTGCCGATTATCCAGGGGAACGAAAGCCTGCTGTACCGAGCCTTCGGCAACCTGATTAATCGGGCGCTGCACCATCCCCCGGACGGGGGGGTGGTCACGGTGCGGGTTTATTTGGAAGACGCCAACGTGCTGATTGAAGTTCAGGACAGCAGCGACGGCCTGGACACCGAAAGTCTGCTGGATAGTTTTCATTTATTTTCCCCCACCGATCAATCCCTGGCGACACCCGGTTTTGGCCTGGGCCTGCCGATTGCGCGCCAGATTATTACCGCCCACAAAGGGCAGATCGAGGCCATCCGGTATGCCGGGCAGGGCAATCTGTTCCGCGTGGTGCTGCCGATGACCGGGTAACGGCAGCCAGAACCCCTATCCCCCCGGCCCCCTTTCCCCATTGCGATGGAGAAAGGGGGAGTAAGCTGTGGGTTGGCGGCGGCGGCAAGGTGGAGGGACGGCGGCGGCAAAGTTATCTTCTCCCCCGGCCCCTCTCCATCCGATGGAGAAGGGCGGAAATGGTGGCGAAATTGGCGGCGGCGGAGGGGGAGGGGGTCTGCCGCTGCTGCTGCCAAGATTGCCAGTCGTCAGTCTCCAGTCGAAAGACAAAAACACGGGTTTGTCCCTGATAAGTCGCTAGAAACAGTATAAGGGAAAAGCGAGGCGGACGAATGAACATTTGTCCGAACATTTGTTTAGTCTTGAGCTGCCTGTCATCAGCTTGCAATCGAAATACAAAAGTCGTGTCCCTACTCCCCGCAAAGTCGGATGTTTAGCTCCGCCTAAAGTTGGATGACACCCCCGCCTCATTTCTCGTATGATGACATCCGTTCGTCAACATTACAGCCAACATTGTTCCCCCAAGCCTCCTGAAAGGCGGAAGTTATCATGTTCAATTCAACCGACCATCTGACCAGCAGCAGCACGCTGCCATTAGTCCGGCTGCGCCCGGCAGTGCTGCGCGATATTCCCGGTTTGAACCGCATTGTCGAGCAATCGCTGCGCGAGTTGGGCCGGGGGTACTACACGCCGCAGCAAGTCGAAAGCGCGCTGAAATATGCCGTTCAGGTTGACCCGCAGATGGTGCGGGATGGCACGCTGTATCTGATCGAATGCGGCGGGAAGTTGGTGGCCTGCGGTGGTTGGAGTAAACGCGGGGCGCTATATCGCGGCGCGGAAAACGGCCTGTTGAATCCGGCCACACAGCCCGCCAGAGCGCGCACGTTTTACGTGCATCCGGCGTGGACGCGGCGCGGCCTGGGGCGGTGGCTGATGGAAGAAACGCTGGCGGCGGCCAGAGCGGGCGGCTTCCGGCAGATTGAACTGCTGGCAACGCGCATGGGCGAACCGGTGTACGCTCGCTTCGGTTTCCGTGAACTGGAAGCTGTGACGATCACCCAGCCCGATGGCGAAATTTTCCCCGTCAAACGCATGATTAAGGATTTGGTGGGGTGGCAGTAATTTTCGCTATGCCGGATGGTCGGCTCCAGTACGCCGGAGGCTGGAAGCCATCCGGCTAGTGATTGCGGCGGGAAGTCGGCTTTAAGCCGACAGATTTTCTACTCTTTAGATAGTCAAATACGGTGGACACGAATTGTCAGTTTTCCTTCAACAACATCAGGCACATTGTCCGCCGTTAGCTTGTATTTTATTTCAAAACCGGTTGATGAGATTTCCTGGGCCAAAATATTTGGAGTCAAAGAAGTATGTCTAGTTGTGCCGATGACTGTTATCCGTGAATTAGACAAATTCAAAACTGATCCCACTAGTGACCGACGGCGCAAACGTTCTCGGATAGTCTTAAGTAAGATA
>DATALK010000408.1:0-2887 GCA_036261085.1 Phototrophicaceae bacterium
AAACGCCTGGTTTGAGAAAAAATGATGTCTGCATCTACGCCTACCCTCGGTGTTATTTTTCACCCCCGCTTCCCGCCGGAAACGTTAATGGATTATGCCCGCCGCGCTGAACAAGCGGGCTTCAGCGAACTCTGGCTGTGGGACGACTGCTTTCTGCCGGGAGCGTTCACCTCAGCAGCGATCGCCTTAACGGCGACGGAGCGCCTGAAAGTTGGCATCGGTCTGCTGCCCGCCACCGTCTACAATCCGCTGTTTGCCGCGATGGAAATCACGACGCTGGCGCGCGCCTTTCCGGGGCGTTTCCTGCCCGGCTTTGGTTATGGCGTGGATACCTGGATGAAACAAATCGGCGCAGCACCAACCTCCGCCATCAAAACGCTGGAACAAACGGTGCAGACGATTCGCGCGCTGCTGCGTGGCGATCAGGTGAGCGTGGATCAACACAACATCCATCTGGATCAGGTGCAGATGCAGCTTACGGCGGAACACCAACCACCCCTATATATTGGCGCAATGCGTGAAAAAACCTTGCAACTCACCGGGCGCGTCGCTGATGGCACTATTCTCACCGGCATGTCATCCCCGGCCTATGTGCGCTGGGCGCGTGAACAAATTAACATCGGCCTGAAGGAGCGGGAACAGCCAGCGCACCAGCACCGCGTTGTCGTCTACGCGCTGGCAAAAATCAGCCCGGATGGCGCAGCCGCCCAGGCAACGATGCGCCAGGCCATCACCCCGCAGTTCGGCTTCTGGGCCGATGTGCATCTTCAAGCGCTGGGTGTTTTAGAAGCAGCCCGCGCTTTACAGGAACAGCACGGCGCGGATGCGGGAAACTATGTTCCCGACGCCTGGATCAATGAACTCACCATCACCGGCACACCCGAACAAGCCGTAACTTCGATTTCCCGACTGGCTGACGCTGGAGCCGACGCAATCATCTTACAGCCGTTGGAAAATGATCCGGCCTGTCTGGATGAGTATATTCGTTATCTCATGCCGCTGTATCCGTAGCCGGGTTGTTTACTTATCACCCCGGCCATCATCCCCTCTGAAATTGGGGGGTGCAAAATCGGATGCGAGCGGCCATTTTCATTTCCCTCTCATGCCATCCCATTATCATCTACGGCATAACGTAGAAAGGAAACCTCCGTGTCCATCGTTCTTTTTCTCATCGGTGTGGTATTGTTTTATACCAGTAAATTCAGCTTTGGCGGCTTAAAAACGCAGGGGCGGCATGTTAAAGCTGCCGGTCTGGTATTGATGTCGCCAGCGGCCTTCACCTTTTTACTCAGCCTGTTTGCTGTACCCCTGTTTGTCCGCAGTGATGAATTGTTGGGTGTCCTGTTAAATGTGATGGCGCTGGTCGAAATCAGCCTGGTAATTCTCTCAATGATGATTACCTATATCCTGATCGCCAATCCGCGCAACGCACCACAATTGCCCGGTATTCTCGGTCTCATCCAGCGCGAACGACAAAACGAGTCCGCCTCAACATCACCAGCAGCACCGGGTCGCCGGGTCGCCACCCCGCCGCCCGTCCGCACGCCGGAACCCTTCCCCTCCATTATGACCGTTGCCCAGGCCGCTATTTATTTAAATATGGCGGAAGCCGAAATCCTGACATTGATTGAAGGCAATAAACTGGCGGCGGCGCGGATAAATTACACCTATCGCATCGCCAAATCTGTACTCGATGATTTGCGGCAGTCCCAACAGGCCAATGCCTAACGGCGATAATGGCTGGTAAAAATCAGTGACAGCCACCGTGCAAACCACCAAACGGGACGTATAATTGCGGTACGTCTCGTTTTTTGATTGTCGGGATTGATAGCTATGCCTAAGTTTTTAGCTGTTTTAGTGTTATTGGGGATATTGACCGTTCCAGCGGCGGCACAAAAAGCCGAGAATTACCGACTGCGCCAGCTCTCCGCCCAGGGATACCTGACCGGCCTCAGCCATATTGTTGCTCAAGCGGACGATCAAGCGCGCCTTGCGATTTTAGAATCGCTGGCGGCCCGGTTTCCCGAAACTGAGATCTTTACACAAAACTTTGAGCTATTGGCTGAGATTTATGCTGGATTAGCCATCAATACGGATTACTTCCTGGTACACTATGTGGAGCAATGGCTGTTGGCGTTGGTACAGGCAGGATTAACCCAAACCCCAACCGATTTTTCCCAGACCAAAGCCATTACTTTTAAACATCAGTCCGCCAGCGGGTTATTGGAGATTGGGCTTGAAACCGAACCCCACGACTTTGACGGTGACGGCCAGGATGAATACCTGCTGAAAGTATCTGACAGCGATAACATTCAACTTTATCTGACTGCACAAGTTGACCCCCGACAACCGAGCGGCTATCAACTCAAATTCACCCCGCTACCGTTCATCGCCAACAACTACCCGAACAGTTCCTCAAATACCGGCAACCTCAAAACTCTGGACTTCCGGGATTTAAATGCCGACGGGTTGCCCGAATGGCAGGTTTTACACGATGGGTATGGTAACTGGTCAAATGATGGCAAACGCTACATCCTGGCGTGGCGGCAAAATCAGCTAACCGACCTGGCAGAAACCCTCTTCGATTATCGGATTGATTTCAGCGACCAGCCACCCCATTGGACGGACACCGAACAAAATGGTCGGACACAAATTGAGATGCGTGTGGTTTATACCGATGGTTGGGGTTGTTCCTGGACAGTCATTGACCGGCTGAACTGGACACCCGCTGCTAAAGCCGAACGACAGACAGAATATGCCAATACACTACCCTGTATTCTGCACCAGGCCGAACCGTTGATGCAAACCGGCGACTATGACGCAGCTATTCCCGTTTATGAGCAGGGTTTGAACCTTCCATCAGCTAACCCCGATGTGAAACAATATG
>DATALK010000417.1:0-7361 GCA_036261085.1 Phototrophicaceae bacterium
AGTGAACGGGTAGTTTACCCCCTCCCTAAATCCCCCCCGTACACGGAGAGGGACTTGAAAAACTCAGTCACATCATTTTTCAGTTTCAGATGTAGTCAGGGAATGAAAATAGAAAAGGGCGCACAACGGTGCGCCCCTACAGAATTTGAATCAAATAGAGCAGGCCGCTAATCGCCGATGGCGGCGGGAACGGCTTCGATGGTTTCGCGGGTTTGGGGGTGCGGGTCGTGGACGAAAAAGACCAGCACGGCGGCGGTCACTAGCCCGCCAACGATGGATAAACCAAACGTGGCGGTGAACCCAAAGATGTCCGCTAGCCCACCACCAGCGGCGGTAATCAGCAGGGTGATCGGCGCGACCAGGGTATTCGACAGGCCAATATACAGCGGCTTTTCGGCAGTTGTGCCAAATTCCAGGGTAAACGACATGGCAATCGCCCAGGATGCGGCGGTGGAAAAACCGGACAGCGCAAAGGCGACATAGAGCCATTCCAGCGTGGGCGCGAACAGGGCAATTGCCGCGCCGAGCGCCATCATGACCGCGCCTGCGGCGTAAACCCACCGATGCCCCCAATGATCGCCCAGCCAGCCCATGAGCGGGTTGGCGATGGCGCGCGAAATGACCAGCAGCCCGGTCAAAAAGCCGATGGTGGTTTCGCTGGCGTCAAAGCGGGAAACGGCGTAGACGGTGAAAAACGTCACCGCCATCCAGGCCACCTGGGAAAAGATGCGCGCGACGACATACCAGCGGAAATTAATGTCCCGCCGCAAAATACTTTTGATCTGCGCCCAACCGAAGGCGGGAATGTCGGCAGTTTCGTGGGTGTGTTCCGGTTCGCGGGTGAGGGCGAGAAAACCGAACGAAATACCCATGAAAATGGCCGTTAGCAGGAAGCACAAGGCAAAATTGTAGGGCGCGGGCACGGCGGCCAGAATAAATCCGGCGGCGATGGCGCTGCCACTGAGCAGCAGATTGGCGGCGGCGGACTGCGCGCCAAAGAACGTGCCAATCCGTTCCTTCGGCATGATTTTACCAATCATGCTCTGCCAGGCGGTGGCGGTAAAACCCGCTCCCAGACTTTGCCAGAGAACCAGCCCAATCATCAGCAGCAAGGCCCACTGCTGGCCGATGGTGGTGATGAACAGCGCGATCAGGGCCATTGGCAGATACGGTACGCGCTCATTGAGGGTCATGGCTAAGACCATCGGTTTATAGCGTTTTAACCGGGCGACGCGGCCAGCCGTGATTAATTGGGGAAGCTGCCAGCCGAGAACGTGCATGGAAGTGATTAACCCGATCAATAATTTCGAGTCGGTGAGCGAGGTGATAAACAGCGGAATGACCGCTTCGTAAGACGTGAAACCAAAGCCCAGACCGTAAAAAGCGCCATCCAGGACGTTGACGATAAAGTTATGCTGGGTATGCTTGCGGATTTCAGTGCGCCACATAGAAGACCTCTATATAATCCGAAACATTGTAGCATAGGTTTGAACCCTAGTGGACTTAAATGGTTTAAGGTTTGACCAAGACTTTAGCCACTCTGCACAAGGTGCAAAGCCAAAATGTACGATCTTTTCAGCGATCTGGCTGCCAGGCGTTGACTTGTCTGCTGGTCTTGCATACACTTTGAAAAGTTATGAACCAAAGTGAGTGAATTTGCTGTGAACAGTAACCAATGTTTACGCCCGCGCCGTCGCAGCCGTCGCCCGCAGACCAGTGAGGTCATGCTGGGATTTTTGCGTTAGGCGCAGCGCGCTCACTCTCAACGCGAGAACCCACCCCCTGGCCTCACAATGATAGGCCGGGGGGTTTTGTTTTTAGTCTATAGTCATTAGTCGGTAGTCTTTAGTCAAAAAATCAGGCAGTAGGGGCAGCCCAGCGTGGCTCTCCTTACGTAATTTGACAACCAAAATCGGTATGGTACGGACACGATATATCGTGTCCGTACAGGAAGTTGTTACCGAATTTGAATGTCAACCACGATCAGGATAATACAGGGAGTTATGATGGGCAACAAAATTCGAGTCGGGGTATATGGTGGATCGGGGTATGCGGGGCAGGATTTGATTGAAATTTTGTCCAAACATCCCCAGGTGGAGCTGGTGTTTGCAACGTCCAGCAAAGAGGCCGGGGAAATCGTGCCGGGGACGGAACTCCGGTATGTGCCGCCGGGCGATGCGCCGCTGAACACGGTGGACATGGTCTTCCTGACGCTGCCACATCTCGCGTCCGCGCCGACAGCCGCGAAAGCGTTGGCGGCGGGCGTGAAAGTGGTTGATCTTTCGGCGGATTTACGCATGGATACGCCGGAGTCGTATAAACAGTGGTACGACCACGACCATCCGAACCCCGAACTGCTGCCCGTTCCCTACGGCCTACCGGAAATTAACCGCGAAAATCTGCGTGGTAAATCAGTGATCGCAGGGCCGGGATGTTACCCCACCACCACCCTCTTAGGGCTGTACCAGCTGCTGAAAACCCACCTTGTCGAACCGAATACCCCCATTATTGTAGATGCCAAGTCCGGTGTTTCCGGCGCGGGACGCGAACCCAAGCCACACCTGCATTTTGTGGAAGTGTTTGGTAATTTCTCGCCGTACAGTCCGGGGCGGGCGCACCGGCATGTGGGCGAGATCGAGCAGGAAATCGCCAAACTCGATAGTCAGGTGGGGCCGCTGATTTTTACGCCGCATCTGCTGCCGGTAGATCGGGGCATGATGGCAAGCATTTATGTCACGCTCAAGGCAGATTTTGACAGCAGCGCGGCGCAGGCGTTGTTTGAGGAACTGTACGCGAACGAGCCGCTGGTTAAGGTTTTGCCCGCCGGGAAACAGGCGACCATCAAACATGCGGTGCGGACTAACGGCGCAGCCATCAGCCTGACACCGGTCACACCCCGTTATCTGCACATTACCAGTGTGACGGATAACCTGCGTAAAGGCGCGTCCAGTCAGATGGTACAGTGTTTTAATTTGATGTTTGGCTTACCCGAAACGATGGGGTTGTTATGAGTCTCACTCCAGAACTGGCGGCGGTCACATTTGGGCTGCTCTCGGCAGTAACATGGGGGTCGGGTGATTTCAGCGGCGGTCTGGCAACCCGCAAAACCCATGTGGTGGGGGTGCTGGTCATTTCTCACTTTTTCGGGCTGGTACTGCTGACGCTGCTGGCCCTGGTAACGGCGGAACCGTTTCCGGCGGTGGGAGACCTGGCCTGGGGCGCGCTGGCGGGGCTGGCGGGGTTGCTGGGTTTAATCGCCTTTTACCGGGCGCTGGCTTCCGGGCCGATGGGGATTGCGGCGGCGGTGTCGGGGGTGCTGACGGCAGGGCTGCCAGTGCTGTTCAGCTTCAGCATCAACGGCCTGCCGGATGGCTGGAAGTTGGGCGGGTTCGCGCTGGCGTTTTTGAGCATCTGGTTGGTCTCGGCGGCTGATGGTCGGGCGCGCGGTGTGAATCAAATTTTGATGGCGTTTCTGGCCGGGATGGGTTTTGGCATCTTTTTCATCCTCATTGACCGGGTGAGTGACGGCGCGGTTTTCTGGCCGCTGGCGGCGGCGCGGTGTGCCTCGGTCACGGTGATGCTGGCCGTACTGCTGGCGAACCGG
Organism: Phototrophicaceae bacterium; assembly: GCA_036261085.1. GTDB lineage: Bacteria > Chloroflexota > Anaerolineae > Aggregatilineales > Phototrophicaceae > CFX2. The sequence goes on from DATALK010000417.1 coordinate 3,605, forward strand.
CAGACGGGCGGTTTGCTGCCTGACAGCCGCCGGTTAGTGGGCCTGGTGCTGATGTCCAGTACGCTGGATGTCGCCGGGAATATTTTCTTCCTGTTGGCGACCCAGGCCGGACGGTTGGACATCGCGGCGGTGGGGTCGTCACTGTATCCAGCTTCGACCATTCGCCGGGCGCGGGTCTTTCTGAAAGAACAGCTAAAGCCGAAACAGGTGGCGGGGGTGCTGGTGGCCCTGGCGGCAATTGTGCTGATTACGGTGTGAAACCTCACCCCCGGCCCCTCTCCATAACATGGAGAGGGGAGGAAATACATGGATCGCAGATTACACAAAAATGAGAGCAAATAAGGGACGATGATAAAACCGGTTGTAATCAAAATTGGCGGGAATGAAATTGACGATCCGGCGTTTTTGGCGGGACTTGCGCCAGCGGTAAAGGCAGTCAATGCGCCGGTGGCGATTGTTCACGGCGGCGGGCGCGAGATTTCCGCGTTGCAGCAGGCGATGGGCATTGAGCCGCGTTATCTGGATGGGGTGCGGGTGACGGATGGGCCGTCGCTGGCGGTGGTGGAAATGGTTTTGGGCGGCGCGGTCAATAAACGGCTGGTGCGGCATTTGATCGCGGGTGGGTTGGAAGCGCAGGGGACGAGCGGCGTTGACCGGGGCCTGGTGCGCGCCGAAAAGATGCCCCATGCCACCGAGGATATGGGTTTTACCGGGCGGGTGGTCAGTGTGCGCGGCGACGTGCTGGCGGATTGGCTGGCGCAGGGGATTACGCCAGTGATCGCGCCCGTGTGCCTGGGAACCGATAGCAATTACAACGTGAATGCCGATCATGTGGCGGGGGCAGTGGCGGCGGCCATCGGCGCAAGCCGCGTGGTGTTCCTGACCAATGTCGAAGGGGTGCTGGTGAACGGGCAGCGCGTCGAAACGCTGACGCCAGAACAGGCCGAGGCGCTGATTGCCGATGGCACGATTTTTGGCGGCATGATCCCGAAAGTGCGGACAGCCTTACACGCGCTGGCGGATGGTGTGCCAGAGGCGGTGATTACCAATCTGGCCGGATTAAAGGCCGGGACAGGGACGGTGTTTTGGCGGAAGACTTTTTAACCCCTCCCTAAATCCCTCCCCGTACACGGAGAGGGACTTTAAGTCAGGAGGCTTGGGATTTCTTGAGGACAAAACAGATAGGGTGATAGCACATCTATTCTGATCTGGTTGGTTTTGGGTTAAAATAGGCGTCTCGAACACCAAGTAAGAGGGGTGTAATGGTATGGTGACAAACGAGGCGCAGCCCAATGAGCAAGCGCTGATTGATGAGCTGTATGCGCTCATCCGGTATGTGTATCGCAAGAAGCTGGCCGAAGAGATTATCCAGGCGTTTGAAGATGCCTTTAAAACTCGCACGACACCGGAAGACCGCATCGCCATTTGTGAGCAGTGGATTGATTTTTACCGGGCGCACCGGTATCGCAAAGCAATGCGCCGCCGTCGTCCAACCAGCCGGGAGCGGTTGTCGCCGTGTTCGGCCTGCGGGTATCCGGTTTCGCATCGGCATCATTTGTGGGATTTAGCGACACACGGCGAAAATAAGGTGACGGTGCAGTTGTGCGCGAACTGCCACGAGCTGCATCACCTGCTGTATAACACCCTGGCGCGCGATTCCGAACACAGCCGCAAACTGGTGCGGCACATTCTGGCAGCGGGACGTTTGCCGAGGGCGGCGGTGGAGCAACTGCTCGGTTGGTGCCGGGCAATTATGCAGTACGAAGTGGATAACGGTTGGTTAGAGGCGTTTAAAGTGTCGGATCAGTGGCTTGAACAGCAGTTGCAATGGAGTGAATATCAGCGGCAGGCGGAAAGCCGCGTGTGAAAGCCCTCACCCCCGGCCCCTCTCCCTCAGGGAGAGGGGTAATACAAAGGACGAGGCACAAGAGTAAAAATATTGAACAAGAGGGAAGCGAAATGGAAATTCCAACCAGTGAACAATTGATTGCCGACGAGCAGCAGTATGTGGCGCAGACGTACAAACGCGCGCCCTTTGTGCTGGCGCATGGCGAAGGGGTGCATCTGATTGATGCCGATGGCAAAGTGTATACGGATTGGGTGGCCGGGATCGCCGTCAATGCGCTGGGTTACAGCGACCAGGAACTCACGATGGCGATTCAGAAAGCGGCAGCCAACGGCGTGATTCACACCAGCAATCTGTATTACTCCGCGCCGCAGATTGAACTGGCGAAAGCGCTGGTGGAAAAGACCAGCTTTGCTGACCGGGTGTTTTTTACCAACAGCGGTACGGAGGCCAACGAGGGCGCGATTAAGTTTGCGCGCAAAGTGGCTTACGAAAAGGGTAAAACGGAGAAATGCGAAATTGTGTGTTTCAGCGGCGCGTTTCACGGGCGGACGATGGGTTCGCTGGCGCTGACCCCGCGCGAGAAATACCAGAAACCGTTCCAGCCGTTGATGCCAGGGGTGGTGGTCGCTGAATATAACAATCTGGACAGCGCGAAGGCCGCGATTAGCGACAAAACGGCGGCGATTATCCTGGAGCCGGTGCAGGGCGAGGGTGGAATTCATGTGGCGACGGATGAATTTTTACGCGGTCTGCGCGAACTCTGCAACCAGCACGACGCGCTCATGATTTACGACGAAGTGCAGTGCGGCATGGGACGGACGGGCAAGCTGTGGGCTTACGAACACAGCGGCGTCGCGCCGGATATGCTGACAGCGGCCAAGCCGCTGGCGGGCGGCCTGCCCATTGGCGTGATTTTGATGACCGAAACGGTTGCCAGCGCCATGCACGCTGGCGAACACGGCACGACGTTTGCCGGTGGGCCGCTGGTCACGAGCGCGGCCCAGTTGGTGTTAAAGCGCGTTAGCCAACCGGAATTTCTGGCACAGGTGCAGGAAGTCGGCACGTATCTGGTGGAGCGGCTGTCCGAGATTAACAGTCCGCTCGTGAAAGAAGTGCGCGGGCGGGGATTAATGGTTGGCATGGAATTAACGATAGACGCCGGAAAAGTGGTCGAGGCGGGCTACCAGCACGGCCTGATTCTGGTCAACGCGGGGCCGAACGTCATCCGGTTTGTGCCGCCGCTGATCGTGGAAAAACAGCATGTGGACGAACTGGCGGAAAAATTGACAACGATTCTGGCGGGGCTTGGGTAACCTTACTCCCCGGCCCCCTCTCCATTGCGATGGAGAGGGGGAGAAAAACCGTTTTGCAGATTTGTTTAATGTGACAGATTGAGGAAACAAGAGCGATGGTTGATGTGTTACCGACGATAACCCAGGTTCCCGGCTTTCAGGTGGCGGGGGTTCACTGCGGGCTGAAGAAAAATGAAGCGCTGGATTTTGCCCTGATTGTGAGCGATACCCCCTGTACAGCAGCGGGGGTGTTCACCACCAATCTGGTGAAGGCCGCGCCGGTGCTGGTGGATATGGAATGGCTCAAGAATAAGGCCAACGGCATTCGGGCGGTGGCGATTAACACCGGTTGCGCGAATGCCTGTACCGGCCAGCAGGGGATTGACAACGCTTTGCAAACGGCGCGCTGGGTGGCGGAAAAAATTGGCTGCGCGGAAGATGAAGTGTTGGTCATGTCTACCGGCGTCATTGGCACGCAGCTCCCGATGGATAAAATCAAACGCGGGATTGAACTGGCGGTCAGTTCGTTGGGTGAGAAAAATTGGGAAGCCGCCGCCACTGCCCCCGCCACATGATCGGCATTCACGTTGTAATTGCTATCGGTTCCCAGGCACAC
>DATALK010000423.1:0-5424 GCA_036261085.1 Phototrophicaceae bacterium
CGCGAGACTGCCCAGACCGGAAAGCGTCCCGGCAATCCCGGCCCGGTTGCCGATTTCTTTGTGGATTGCCAGCGCCTCCACGTAATACTGGCGCGCTTTTTCGTGTTTCCCCAGTTTGCCAAACAGATCGCCCAGATTGGTGAGCGGGCTGGTAATCGCCGCGCGATTGCCTAACTTGCGAAAGATTTCCCGGCTTTCTTCGAGCCGCTGCCGCGCTTCGTCGTATTCGCCCAATTCTTTCCGCACCAACCCCAGATTGTTGAGCGCCCCGCCAATGCGGGTCTCGTCACCAATTTCGCGGGCCAGCTCTAGGCTTTCTTCGTAATACTTAATCGCTTCAGCATGACGCTGCCGCCAGTGGGCCAGCACCCCCAGACCGTTGAGCGCCCAGGAGAGACCGCGTTTATCCCCAACATTCCGCGCAATCGTCAGCGCCCGCTGGAAATACGCTTCGCCCTGGTCGTGGTTCCGCATGATATAACCCACCAACCAGCCGAGTTCGTACAGCGCTTTTACAATGCCCTCGTCATCTTTGGCGAGCGTGAACATCGCCAGGCTTTCTTCATACAATTCTTTGGCTTTGGCGTAGGCACTCAGGCCGCGATGGGCCTGTCCCAACTGCCATTTGAGCATCGCCTCTTTGGCTTTGGTCTCCTCGCCAATACTGGTCGTTTCCGCCAGCAGCCGCAGCGCCCGTTCCAACAGGGTGATGGCCTCGTGGTAGGCGCTGCTGTTGAGCGCCTGTTCCGCCGCGCGGCTCTGATACACCACCGCTTTATGCGCTTCCCCCGCGCGTTCATAATGTTCAGCGATCAGCCCCGTATATTCGCCGATGCGATCCCCGCTGTGTTCGACCAACCACGCCGCTACCTGCGCGTGATACACCCGCCGCAGTCGCTTCAGCACACTTTCATAGGTCACATCGCGCAAAATGGCATGTTTGAAGATATATTCTTCCGCCCAGGCGAACGCCGACTTTTCCCGCGCGCGGATTAACTCGCGCTTGCGCAGCGACGCAATCACCGCCGCGATGTCTTCAATCCGCTCGTCGCCTTCCGCGCGCAAATCGGCCACCGCGCTGTCCCAGAAGATGCGCCCCACTACCGAAGCCCGTTGTAACACCAACCGTTCCTGCACCGGGAGCGCATCCAGCCGCGCCTGTAATACGCCTGTCAGCGTCGGCGGAATACTCAGTTTTGTCAGCCGGGACTCATCAACCTGCCAGTGATCGCCTTGCGTGTCAATCACGTTGTCGTCCATCAGCATCTTAATCAGTTCTTCGACATAAAAGGGGTTGCCATCCGCCCGGCGAACGATCAAATCACACAGGCTGTCGGGTACCGTGTCCATGCGGCGAAGAATTTCGGCCACCAATTCGCGGGTATCCCCTTTGGACAGCGGCAGGAGTTCGATCAAGGTGTGGAATTCGTGGCGTTTGTCCCACAGCAGCGAACGGCGCTCCAGCAGCGTGGGCCGTGCCAGACACACCACCAGCAGCCGCAAATCGCGCCGGGAGCGGACGATATAGTTCACTAAATCCAGTGACTTATCGTCCGCCCAATGAATATCTTCGAGGAACAACACGGCGGGATGGTTTGTTGTGGTCGCGGTAAAGAAGTCCGCCAAATAGTACAGCCCTAACTGGATGATCTGCTGGGGGTCTTCCCCTTGTAAATAGGGACTGCCAGAAAAATCAAAACCAATCATCTGACCGATGTAATGCGCCTTATGTTCGCTGTCCGCCCCCATAAAGTAGGCAATCCCGCGTTCCATTTTTTCGCGCACCACCGCGGCACTATCGCTGTCCTGAATTTCAAACCGGAAGGCAAAGACATTGCGCATCAGCGAATAGGGCAGATTGAACATTTCCATCGTCGCCCGCCCGGCGAAATGGAACACATCTTCCGGTATCTGGTCAATCCAGTTATCAAATTCGCGCAGTAACCGCGATTTCCCGACCCCTGGTTCACCCAGAATCGTCACAACCTGGGTTTCGCCCTCATCAATTGCCCAGTTCAGCACCTCCTGAAGCTGCTGCAACTGCGCCTCCCGCCCAATCATGCGCGTTTTAATGCCATCCACGCCGCGTGTAACCACACCAAAAGTATGCGGTTTCTCGCGCTCAACGACATACACCTGCACCGGCTCGGTTTTACCCTTAACGTGAATGGGGTCGAGGGTGCGCACTTCAAAAACGCCGCGCACATGGCGGTAAGTATCGTAGGAGATTAACACGCCGCCCGCTGGTGCGGCATGTTCCAGGCGGCTGGCGAGATTGATAGTATCCCCCATCGCCGTATATTCCGACCCGGCGGCGCTGCCCACCTCGCCCAACGCGACCAGGCCGGTATTAATGCCGACTCGCACGTTAAAGCCATTAACATGCCACCGTTTTTCGACCAGACGAGCGTAGTCATGCGCCGCGCGCACAATCGCCAGCCCACAGCGTACCGCCCGCACGGCATCATCCTCTTTAGACACCGGCGCGCCAAAAAAGGCCAGCAGACCGTCACCCATCAACCGGGCCACCATGCCGCCCAACCGGCCAACGGCTTCCGTAAACACCCGCAGCGCGCCGTCCATAATTTCCAGCACGTATTCCGGGTCCAGATGTTCAAACATCTGCGTGGACGATACCGTATCGGCAAACAGAATGGACACCAGTTTGCGCTGTTCAAATGTCTGGTGGCTGTCCTCCAGCGACACCAGTTTTTCGCGCAGCACGGCGATGGTGGCATCCACTACCGCATCCCCTAACAATCCCCGCAGGGCTTCCTGAGCAGCAACAGCCTGCTCAAGTTGTTCGCGTTCAGTCATGTCTTCTCCGCGCAACTACTCGTCCGGCGGTGTGGCACAGCTACAATTTTGTTACACCGGATGATTGTACCGTATTCGCGGCGGTCAGGTGGGCCAATTTCGATAACGTAAATGCGCTTTTAGCGCCGCCAGCAGTCTCGGCCAGCCCGTCAGATGCCCCCGCTGACACTGAAATATCGGGTCTCCACTCTGACCCCAGATTGTTAATACGCGCCGGTCAGCGCGTCCATCGTAGTACCAATTATCTAACCGGGCGTAAGGGTAGTAATGCGGCCAATAGTGCCGCGTGATGAGACCATCCGCCAGCACATCCACCCCTTCGCGCCAGACGTACACGGCAGGCAGCGCCATCAAGGCCAACAGCAGCAGCAGGCGTAAATCCAACAGCGCGGGTTTCACCCCCACGCCCACCAATAGCGTAACCAGCAGTAACCCCACCGGCAGCAGCCACAGGCCGGTTAGGCCCAGACTATACGGCGGCGGCAACCGGTGTCGGCTGATAACCAACCGCCTACTTTTAACGCACCGGTTCGCGTTTTTCAAACCGTTCCCGCTGATGATTTCGAATTGTACTGATCGCCACTTCCATTAAACCACCTACATTATCTATGTTCTTGATATTATACCGCCGCACAACCCGAAATTTACCATGAGCTGCTTTCCGCAGGACGACCAACCGCCCGCCCCGCACCCGCAGATCCAGTTCTGACCAGGGGATTTCCTGTCTGCCGATCTCAATCCCACCCGGCCACAAGGTTAACCGGCGGTGAACTTTCACAGGCTGCTCGTCGCGGAGGGTCTGGGCCATCCGCGTACCGGTAAACGCCGCCGGATACCGGCGCGTCAGCTTGCCGAATTCCCGCAAATCCCCATAGCGGCCTGTCACTTTAAACACCCGGCCATCCGCCATTTTTAACGTGTAACCACCCCACTGCACCAGTGGTCGTTTGCCCAGGTACAGCCCGCCGCCGCCTTCTCGATACACATCCACTTGCGACCAGCCATATTTGGCCTGATCTTTGCCCCGTTTCCACACAAACCCTTTGTCAAAAAAACGTAGTTCTTCATCTCGGCGGCGCAGCCCCTGCCACAAACTAATCAGGGCGCGCAGCGCAAACAATCCGGCAGCGATCAATCCGACCAGCATTCCAATTTGCCGCAGGGTGGGATCAACTTGGCCGCGCGCCGCGCCCGCATCCAGGGCGACCACTGCGCCAATGGCGGCCACTGTCGCCAAAACCGACCACGCGCCGCGCCGAAGATAGGGTTTACGTCGAATAGTTGCTTGAAAAATAAGACGAGGTTTACGGGGTCCGGTCATTGTTTCTGCTCCTACTTCTCTCTACCATAGCAGAAACCGGGATGAACGCAAACAGAAGAGCAGTCCATGTTTGACACGGACTGCCGGAAAGCCATCGAGAAGAAAAAGTGGCCGGTTTTAGACGGTGGCGGTGATCGCCACCAACCCCATCAACGGGGCAACATTTTCTTCGCTCGTCCCCGCATTTAGCACCAGCCCGCCGCGTTCTACATCGGCAAAAGAGTAAAACGTCTTCACGCCTTCAGTAAAAGCGTCTCGAATGCGGGTTTCAATCGTCTTGGCTTTTTCAGTATCGGTCAGCACGATGAAATGATCTTCGCGCACCCCGATAAAATCGCCAGTGGTCCCACACTCGCTGACCACCTGCTGAATCGAACGCGCGGCAAAACCAAACACTTCGTTGCCCGCCAGGAACCCATAAACATCGCAGTAGGCTTTATAACCATCCAGCCCAAACTGGAGGCTGGTATACCGCTGGTCACTGTAACGGCGTCGCTGGATTTCTTCTTCCACCAGCAATCCCGTTGGCAGACCGGTACGAGTTTCATGCAGGCTCTCACGGGTCGCTCGGCGAATCGCGCCCGCCACCCGCAGCCGCAGTTCATCCACATCAAACGGCTTGGTCACGTAATCGTCCGCGCCCAATTCCAGCCCTTTGACTTTATTCGCCCGTTCATCCCGCTGGGTCAGGAAGATGACAGGGATATATTTGGTCAGCGTCATGTGGCGAATCCGGCTGCACGTTTCATAGCCGTCTATGTCCGGCATCATCACGTCCAACAGAATCAAGTGCGGATATTTCGTCCGCGCCATCTCCACCCCCACCATACCCGAATCGGCATGGAACACCTCGTACTGGTATGATGTAAAATACATCACCAGCATCTCGGCTACGTCGTAATCGTCTTCAATCACTAATAAACGCTTGCTTGGCATGGCATCGCTCTCAATTGAGTTCTATTCGTCTAATACGGCGCTGACACGGAACTGCCCATCTATAGCATCCGACGCATTGGCAATCACGGCTTCCGGCGACAGCGGAGCCGTTGTTACATCCAACCGCAGAATATTTTTCAGCGGCAGCACGGAAGCCGTTGGCTCGATCTGAGATGTATCCAACTCTTGCAGGCGTTGAAAATCCTGTAAAATTTTCGATAGCTGTCCGGCATACAGGGCGACTTCCTCATCGGTAAGTTCCAGCCGTGCCAGTTCGGCAATCCATCGGACTTGATCGTGTGATAATTCCATTGGCCCTACCCTCAATTGATGGCGCGTTGGTGGCGTTT
>DATALK010000443.1:0-2198 GCA_036261085.1 Phototrophicaceae bacterium
AGACTAAAGACTATGTTGCTCCAGCCAGCCTACAATATCCGCCAGCACCGTTTCTTTTTCCAGCTCGTTGTGGATTTCGTGATAGAGGCCGGGGTAAATTTTGAAGGTTTTATCGGTGGAACTCGCGCCCTGGTTCAGGAAAACGCCGCCTGGCAGCGGGCAAATTGGGTCATCGCCGCCGTGTAAAATCAGCAGCGGCAGACGGAATTCGCCTACCCGCGCCCGCACCTGGCGGCTCTGCTGCACAATATGGTTTGCCATGTGGACGCGCACGCTGCCCCGGCACACCAGCGGATCGGTATCATAAGCGTGGGCAATTTTCGGGTCGTGGGACAGCCCTTTAGACTCCAGTTTTGTCAGCGGCAGTTGGGGAGCAATCCCGTCTAAAAATGCGCCGATAGCCACCAGCAGTTGGGGCTGCCCTGTCTCGACCATCAGCGGAACGCCCGTGACCATTAATCCGGCCAGATGTTCCTGGTAGCGCAGCGTAATGACCAGCGCAATCAACGACCCCAGGCTGTGGCCGTAGAGAAAGATTTTTTTGCCGGGATGCGCCGTCCGAACGCAGTCAAAGTAGGTTTTAAGATCATCCACGACGGCTTCAAATCGGTCAAAGTAGGCGCGTTGCCCATCACTCTGCCCGTGTCCGCGATGATCCAGGCCGTAGAAGGCGTAACCGTGTTCGACCAGATACGCCGCCACATGCGGGTAACGGCCCATATGTTCGGCAATGCCGTGTGAGAACAGAACAATCGCTTTGGGGTCGCTCTCCGGCAACCAGGCTTCCGTGTGGATGTTAAATCCATCCGCCGTTTTAAAAGATTGGGTTGTATGTTGCATAATAAGCTACCTTGAATTTTTAACAAGAATTTGTTCGAACTCAGAATACCAGTTCAGGATTCTGGCCTCTTCGGTCTCAAGCAAAACATCGGCGATCAATATCGTGGACGCCGCCTTTTTTAGGTAATCGGGCAGGAAAATAATGCCGGGCGCAAGCAGTAGCGCAATTACCGGAACGTTATTTTTTAAGGCGGTCTGAATTTCAAAGCTGTAGTGAGGTGAACGATTCTGTTCATCAGTATAAATGGAAACCAGGTGCGATGAATGGAGAATGACCTGTTGAATACCAGCTTGCCAGGTATCAAAGGCCGACCATTCCTCTTTACGCTCATAATCAATCCAGGTTTGACGCCGATGGTCTTTCAGGCATGTGTTCTACTTAGTGGCTGCACTCTTGGCCGAAATATTGCCAGGATGATAAGTAATCAAAATCGGCTTGTTCGCTGCTGTTGATTTTCGGGTTTCGGGAGTAACCTTCAACCAATAGGTCACCGCTTCAATGAGTTTTTGGATGTCCCTTTTAAAATCAGGATCGCGTCGGATAGGGATGGCATTGAGATAGCCCAACTCCCCCAGACCGGCTGGAAGCCGTTCTTCTGGGGGCATTTGAGCGTTCATCACCAGTAACGGGATAATGGGAATGCGCTGTTGTAGAGCGGATTCAATTTCAACCCGCACAAAGTCACGCGGACTATCTAAACGGCGCTGCCCCGTTTCATCGGTGATGTCCAGCCATTTGGGGCCAATGACCAGCAGCATAACCTGACATTCGCTGACGGCTGAATGCAAATAGTCTTTAAAATTAACGCCAAAGGGTATTGAATCAACGTCACGGAAAATAGCGTCTGGCTCGAAAGGGCCAATCGGCTGAACCAGATAATCAAAAATGCGCCCAACAATATCACCGCTGTCATCCCGGCGATACGAAATAAAGACTTTGGGCGTCATACTTTAGAATTCCGGTTCGTCACTAAAGGACAGTGGGACATCCAACCGCAGCCAGGTGCGCCCCACGCGGAACAGCGAACCGGGGCGCAGGCTGACGCGCCCGGAAATGGCGACCTTATCCTTTTCCACGAACGTCCCGTTCCGGCTGCCGCCATCTTCCAGCCAGAAGGCCAGCATGTACGGGTTTTCCACCGATTCTGTCGCGGTGACGGGCACGGTGACAATGCCCAACCGGGCGTGTAACCGGGACGCCTGGTTATCAAACTGGAGATGAATATCACAGCCTTCGCGCCGCCCAATGAGCAGAATACGCTCATCGCCCATTTCCGGCTGTTCAAAGTTCAACGTTCGACCATCATATGGGCCGCTCATAAACGTGATTGAAATTTCCCGACTGGTAGACATCGTTT
>DATALK010000477.1:0-5171 GCA_036261085.1 Phototrophicaceae bacterium
GGCTATGTGACCGGGGCCGAGGGTGGCGATGTGGTGTTCGGGGAACGCTATATTCCTGACGTTGCTTTTGTGTCCCGCCAGCGCCAACCTCACCCTTCCCGTGCGGCTTATAACCCCATTTCGCCGGATTTGGCAGTGGAAGTGTTATCGCCAACGGATGATCCCGGTGATTTGCGGGTGAAAGTGGTTAATTACCTGCTGGCTGAGACAACGGTTTGGGTTGTGAATCCCGATAAACAGCAGGTGGAAATCTATGCCCCCAGCCAATCTCCACGAACGATTGGCCCGGCTGATCGGCTTGAGGGCGGCAGCGTTCTGCCCGGTTTTACCCTGCCGGTTCAGGATATTTTTCCACCAGAACCGCCCACTTAATCGAGGGTGGGACATCAATTGAATTTATCACGATTTAGCCCTCAACCCCCGGCCCCTTCTCCCTCAGGGCGAAGGGGAGAAAACCGGATACAGTAGATTTTAAAGTCCCTCTCCATGAGGGAGAGGGATTTAGGGTGAGGGCTAAAAAGGTTCTCAATAATTCGTGTCGCAATCTCGTTTAATCCAGTCCTGCCAGCCACGACTTCATAACTTGCCGCGTTTCGGTGGGCGCTGACAGCGGGAACAGATGGCCGCGCTGTGCAATTTCAGCGTAGGTCATGTCCGGCAGCAGGGCGAGCACTTCCGCCGCGACATCAGCCAGCAGGGTATCACTGTCCGCGCCGCGCACGATCAGCAGCGGCAGCAGCCCACGCAGGTGGGGCAGCCGTGCCCAGGTTTTGGTGTAGAGCGTGCCGAAGTAATAGGCTTCCCATTCCGGCGGCCAGACCAGTTCCAGGCCATCGCCATCTTGGGCGGGGCGGGTCCCATGTTCCACATAGCGCCGCAGATAGTCGTCTGACCAATCGAGGAACAGCGTTTTGGTGCGGAAATAGGCAAAGGCCTCCGTCGTGGTCGCAAACCGCGCGCGGCGGCGCAGCGCGCCCTGCACCAGTGGGAAATCCTGCGCCAGGTTATTAGCCTGCATTGCGGCTACCGTTTCCGAAACCGCCGGGAGAAAAATCACCGGATCGAGCAGGCCCAGCCCGCGAAAACGTTTTGGTTCGGCCAGCGCGGCCAGCAGCGAGGCAATCGCGCCAAACGAATGCCCGAAAGCGATGACGTTTTCCAGGCCGTGATAGGCCAGCCCGGCCAGCAAATCATCCGCGACAATCTGCCAATCCAACCATTGTTCTGGCGGTGGCTCATTCGGCCACAGGGCGCGCGGCAGCAGACTGATAACGTGATAATGCGCCGTCAGCGGCTTGAGCAGCGGCGCATAAGTCGGGGGCGGGAAACCATTGGCGATGGCAAAATGAATAATCGGGCCGTCGCCACCAAAATCATATAACGGATAAGGCACACCTGACTCCTTCTAATCTTCAAAATCCAGCGTGAGCGGATGCTGGAAGTCGTCAAACCTGCTGATGGTGACGGCCAGCAGCAGCAATGGGCATTGCGTGTTACGATCATCAAGCCGATGCCGAGAAATCATACCAGACAACCGCCTTTAAATTTATCCTGAGGCTGTTTGATGTGAAGCGTTCCATAATCCTGTTGTCGCTCTCAAAAGTGAGGCCCTGATGTCCCAGACCAAAATACCGGTGAGCCTGTTTCTTTTTAGCCTGATTATCCTTCTGCTTGGCTACTTTTCTCCGGCAGTTGTGACCCAGGCGCAGGACGATGAGTCACGCATTTTGTTTTCGTCGAAACATCAGGATGTCCCCAAACTCTATACGATGCGCTTGGATGGATCCGATATTCAGTATTTGGGGGATGGGTTTGAGGTTGGCGGCGAAGTTGTTTCGTTCCGTCAGTCGCCCGACCAGGCGAAAATTGCCTATATCGCCCGCAAGAATCGGGACGGTGTTTATCCGACTAATGAGCTGTTTGTGTATGATCTCCAATCCGGCGCCAATACTCAAATCACAAACAATGGCGTTGAGAAAGGGGATGTTAACTGGCTGCCGGATTCGACAACACTGGTTTATTTAGCTCTAGGGCCGGAAGGTCAATATGATGAAATTCGATCCCTGAATTTAACTTCCGGTAAAATCCAAACCCTCGTTACTGCTCAGTCTCTTGCGGAAGCGATTGGCCTCGAAATGGTAATCATTCGGGAACTCAAAATCTCGCCGGATGGAACCAAACTGGTTGGCTGGGTTAAAACTGGTCTGCCGGAGGTCTATAGCATCCTCATTGTGATGGATGTGGATGATACAAATATCCGGCAGTTAACCGCAAATGAGGAATTTGTAGGCTTTCCAGTTTGGGGGTTATCCAACTATATCTATTTTGTTCGAACCTCGGGCGTGTATCCAACAGATAAGTATAGTGAGGTTAATCGTCTCAATCTCGACACGATGGCTGCTGAAACCGTAGTCAGTTTACAGGAGATAGCTACCGATGAAAAAACAAGAAATATAATTGTATTGGATGTTACGCCTGATGAACGCATTATTTGGCAGTTAGTCTCCAGCCAAAACCTCTACGTTTATGACCCGGTAACGAATCAGGTTGAACGCTATTTCATTGATATGCCCGAAAAAATAGATGTGTTGGGGGTGGTGAATCTGCGAACGCTGCCCTCAAAATAGAATTTCAGAAAGCAACTGCGAAATAAATCAGCCAATTCTCATCCGACTTTTTGTATAATGATTCTGATTCAGGCAAAATTGAACCCAATCTTGTGGCCGGAAGTAGTTTAAGAATTGGATACGAGTGCGGTGGGTAAAGACGTGGAACGGACACAAGTTGACATCAAAGTGATTCAGCTCCCGGCCAAATACCTGACGGGAGAGCTTGATCGCCGCCTGCCGCAGTGGGCGCGGCGCACTAACCCCATTATCCGCCGCCAACTGGGCCTGTACTGGAAAACCATTATGCCGGAGTTGGATACCCTGGCAAAAGTGGTGCTGGTACAAATTGTTCTGGTGGCGCTCTCGCTGCCCTGGCCCTGGTTGTTTGATTTGGCGCTGCCGACGATTACCGCCGCGCTGCTGCTGTTCCCTATTGCCGTCTATCTGTACGCACAAATGCTGGTAGCGATTGGCGTTCGCGCCACGCTTTCGATGGCCGATGAACTGCGCAAAGGCACTTTTGATCTGGTGCGCACCACGCCGCTGCCGCTGACCACCATTCTTGCCAGCAAAATCGCGGCAGCCATCTGGCGGCAGTTGGAAAATCTCAGCCTGCTCATGACAGCAGTGGCGGTGATGAGTATGCCGCTGCTGATTTCGCAGTATGCCAGTTTGTTTCCGCTGGACACCTATCCGGTGCTGGCGCGGGTGAGCATGGCGTTAGGTCTGGTGGTGTCACTGCTGCGGTTGGCGCTGGAGCCGTTTATGGTCGGCGCGTTGGCGCTGGCGGCAGGGACGGTTTTTCCGGCGCGCTCCACCGCCATTATCACCACCTTATTCCTCGGCGGTTTCTATTTTTTCCTGCTCAATCTGGTGCGTCTGGTTCCGTCGTCGTGGCCGGTGCATTTTGTGGTGGAATTTATCCTGCCGCTGCTGCTGCCGCTGGTGATTATCGGGGTCGCCCTGAAAATTACCACCCATCTGATTACCCGCAATTGATGCGCAAAGCGTAGGCCAACCGTCCGGTAACAGAAGACCCTCTCGGTTATAGTTCAATTAACACGGCGGCATGGGAATTCAGTCCCGACGGCGGCCATGCCAACACCCTTCTTGCGTTACAACGGTACAATAAACGCAGCTCTATTTTATTACCTGTCAGGAGGAATTGTGATGAGATACCGGAACCGACTGTTTGTGCTGCTGCTGGTGGTTTTAAGTCTGACCCTGACGATGACCGCCCAGGCCCAGATTGTGGCCCCAACGCCCAGCGATGTGAACCCGAATGCCAACATCAGTTGGCCGCCGCCCGTGTATGTGCTGCGCGGCGAATTTACCGTTCGGGGTTCGGCGAATCTGTCCAACATGGTCAGCTATTTTCTGGAATCGCGCCCGCTGGAGGCGGACTTAAATCCCGCCGATGACACGCTGCCCTGGCTGCCGGTGACGGCTGCCGAGCAGTCCGCGATTCAGGATGATGTCCTGGGAGTTTGGGATACTACACTGGTTGATGATGGCCTTTATGAACTGCGCCTGACGCTGAACCTATCCAACAACCAACAGGAATTTTTCCGTGTCGCGCCGCTGCGGATTGAAAACAACCCGCCGCCGTTTGTGATCACGCCAACGATCCCCGCTGTTCAGGGAACGGCCACCCCTTTGCCGCCTCAAGTCACCGCCACGCCCACCTTTGATCCATCGCCGCGCGCGACGGTCACGCTCAATGCGCCGGTGAACGTGCGCCTGGGCGACAGCGTGGTTTACGCCGCCTTTGCCGCTTTGCAGCCGGGTGAAACCGTGTCGGTGGTGGGGCGCAGCAGCCTGGGCAGTGGCTGGTTGCAGGTGCAGTTGTCCAGCGGCCAGCGCGGTTGGGTGTCGCCTTCCGTTGTTTCGGTCAGCGGTGATCTGAGTGGCGTGCCGTTTGTTGAACCGCCGCCGCCGCCCACGCCCACACCCATTCCGGTGACGCCGACGTTCACCCCCGTTCCGGCCACGACTAATCTGGTCGCCGGGAACTTCCGCTTTGACCCGAACACGCCGACCTGTTCCCAGACGTTTAATGTCTATCTGGATGTCGCCAACTTTGGCACAACAGCCAACCCCAGCGGCCTCATCAGCATCCAGGATTTCCGCGTTTCGGATGGGGCGCTGCAAGGTAATACTACCGGCGCGATTCCGATCATTCAGCCCGGCCAGACGGTCAGTGTCGGCCCGATTCCGCTGACAATCAGCACCTTCTATAACGAACAGCACCGGCTGGTGATTAACCTCGATCCCGGCAACTTCATCCCCGAAACCAGCGAAAATGATAACATCATCAACGCCCTGTACACGCTGGCAAAGGGCACTTGCCCGTAGGCCGGTTAAGTACCGGTTGGCGTAAAAAGTATTCGGGGCGGGTTTTAAACCCGCCCCTCTCGAATCAAAGGAGTTGTCCATGAACAAAATGCACACCGCGAGGGATGAAAATGAGTAGACTGGGAGTGGACACCGTCGAGATCGTATCGTTTCTTGATGGCACAGCAAGTCCGTAAAGGAGTTTGATCCACGAACCTCAAGCGCACC
>DATALK010000485.1:0-4686 GCA_036261085.1 Phototrophicaceae bacterium
CACTCTCGACTAATAACCGGGTGATTGGCTGGTTAGTGTATGTGTGGGATAAAGGACATAACTTTAACGAGGCTGAATGTCAGCTTCTGACCACATTAGCGCATCAATCCGCGCCGGTATTCAACCTTATCAATCAGCATCGATTCAATCACAAGCAAATAAGTTCAACCTGAGAAAAAAGGTGGAATCACAAATCCGTCTTTTGACGGAGGCACAAGGCCGCGCCTATAATAAACACTCAGTACCTCAACAACCTTAAATTGCATCGGTAGGGGCGGTACATGTGTTGCCCCTACGGGCAGATGCTCTTTATTGATGTACTAAACCTTTATCCAATCAAGTTCATTCGAGAGTGATTGTGTTGCATCCTGTAGCTGGTTTTATTTTTGACCTGGACGGCACAGTGTATCTGGGCGATGCGGCGCTGCCGGGCGCAGTCGAAGGCATTGCCGAACTGCGGCAGCAGGGCCAACGCACCCTGTTTGTCAGCAATAAACCGTTGGAACCCCGCGCTGCCTATGCCCGCAAACTCACGCGCCTCGGCATCCCGGCCACACCCGATGATGTGATTACGTCCGCGTTTGTGCTGGGGTATCATCTGGCGCGCACCGAGCCGGACTTAAAGCTGTATGTCATCGGGGAAGAGAATTTATTGAACGAACTGCGCGAACATGGCCTGAAGGTTGTGGACGAATTTGCCGATCAAGACCCGAAAGAAATTATTCAACCGCACGGCGTGGATGCAGTAGTTGTCGCCTTTGACCGCACCCTGACCTATCGCAAGTTAAACACCGCGTATCAGGCGCTACGAAATGGCGCGCGTTTTTTTGCGACCAACGCCGATAAAACCTGCCCGATGCCCGACGGCGCGATCCCCGACGCGGGCGGAA
The DNA here is from genome assembly GCA_036261085.1 of Phototrophicaceae bacterium. Lineage (GTDB taxonomy): Bacteria > Chloroflexota > Anaerolineae > Aggregatilineales > Phototrophicaceae > CFX2. Next base: position 891 of record DATALK010000485.1, read on the forward strand.
CCATTGCCGCATTGGAACATATGACCGGGCGTAAGGTCGAACTGCTGGCCGGAAAACCGTCCACCTTAATCACGCAGATTGCGCTGCAAAAGCTGGAACTGCCCGCCGACCAGGTGATGATGGTCGGGGATCGCCTGGAAACCGACATCTTTATGGGCCAGCAGGCCGGAATGCAAACCGCCGTCACTTTGACCGGCGTTTCCAAACGTGACGACGTGGCGAAGATGGCCGCGCCACCGACTTATATCATCGAAAGTTTAGCTGAATTACCGAGGATAATCACTCATGCCGCCCATTGACCCCATCTATATTGGCCGCGACGCCATTGCCGCCTTGCTGCAATACTGCCAGGCACACGCGCTCAACCGTTTTGCCCTGATCGCCGATACCAACACCTATGCCGCACTGGGCGAACGGGTGGAAACCGCGCTCAAAGCGCAGGGGTACGATGTGACCTCAATTATTTTGACCGGCGACGAAATTATTGCCGATGAGGCATACATCGTTCACGCGCTGCGCTACGCCCCGTTAGGGCCGTGTACCTTCCTGGCCGTTGGTTCCGGCACGCTAACCGACATCACCCGCTTTGTCAGCCACCGCACCGGACGCGCGTTTATTTCGCTGCCCACCGCGCCCTCGGTAGATGGCTTTACTTCCATTGGCGCGCCGCTGGTGCTGCGCGGCGTCAAACTAACGGTCACCTGCCAGCCACCAATAGCGCTGTTTGCCGATCTGGAAACGCTGACACACGCCCCCCATCGCCTGGTCGCTGCCGGTTACGGCGATATGATTGGCAAGTTCACCGCCTTAGCTGACTGGGAAATGGGTTCGCTGCTGTGGGCTGAACCATTTGATCGCCAGATTGCTGATTGGGTGAAAACAACCGTTGCCAGTTGCATCGCCCAAACGGAAGCTGTCGGCCAGCAAACCGAAGAAGGTGTCAAAGGCTTACTGGCGGCACTCGTGGATTCGGGGTTAGCGATGCTGCAATTTGGCAGTACCCAGCCTGCCTCCGGCGCGGAACATCATGTTTCCCATTTTTGGGAAATGCGATTCCTGCTGGAAGGCCGTCCGGCGGCGCTGCACGGCGCGAAAGTCGGTTATGCGCTGGCAATCATCGCGGCGCAGTATGCCCGACTGCGCGCCGTTACCCGTCCTGAATTGTTAGACCGGCTGGAAGCGGCCACCTTTGACCGGGAAGCCGAAATCGCCGCCATCCGGCAGGGACATGGGGTGTTAGCCGAGGACATCATTCAAGGGCATCGCCAATTCCTGGAGATGACGCCGGAAAATTTTGACCAACTTAAACACCGCATCGTTGACCAATGGGACGCGATTCAGGCCATCGCCGCGCGCGTGCCGCCGCCGGAACAGATTATCACCTGGCTGAAACAAGCGGGAGCCATCACCGAAGCTAAAGACCTGGGCCTCAGCGAACAAGAAGTTCAGGATGGTTTGCAATACGGCCATTATCTCCGTAATCGCTTCACCGTGTTAAAACTGAATCGTATTCTGGGAATCTAAGTTCGCCAAAAGGGGCAACCGCCCAGAGAGCGCACATCGGCGCGCCCCTACGTTCTTAATTGGCGAATCTGTTGGAGAGTCGTTTGGGTTAAGGTGGTGATGGCGTCAAAGTCACCCGCCTTGACCCACTCAATGCGAATGAGTTTACTGCCCAGGCCGACACAGGCAACACCCGCCTGAAACCAGGCGCGCAGATTATCTTCATCCGGGCTGACGCCGCCCGTTGGCATCAATCGTGACCAGGGACGCGGCCCCAATACATCTCGAATGAACTCCGGGCCGCCCGCTGCGCCGCCGGGGAAGACTTTCACAATCTCCACGCCCCATTCTTCCGCGCGCGTGATTTCTGTCAGAGTCGCGCAGCCGGGCAGATAGGCCACTTTACGGCGATTGCACAGCCGCGCCACCTCTTCCTGAAACGTGGGGCCAACCACAAAATTCGCGCCGTGTGCCAGATAAAGCGCCGCTGTCGGCGCGTCTTCCACCGACCCGACGCCAATAATCATTTGTGGGTAAGCCTGGGCGCAGTACTGAATCAGACCGCTAAAAACCTCAATGGCAAAGTCGCCCCGATTGGTGAATTCCAATAAGCGGCTGCCGCCGATTGCCAACGCCGCCGTGATCTTCTGGGCAACACTCAAATCAGCCTGATAAAACAGCGGCACCAGACCATCTGCCAGCACCGTATTTAAGACCGCTAGCCGGTTAAACCGCGCCATGATTCGCCCCCTAAAACCAAATTGTTTTCATGTACGTTTCATGTATTGGCCGACTATAACACGCTGATTTTGCCATGTCAATCAAACTTTCCAGCCTTTTAGCGGCTCAAACGCTCGACAAATCGCAGAACTTGCTGTAAGCTCATGTAACGTTACATTACTTTTACATCACCAGAGTGTGGGCCTATGCCCTCAAGAAATGACCAACCGACTTTAAAAGATGTCGCCCTCCAGGTGGGGGTTTCCACCGCTACTGTTTCACGGGTTCTCAATAACACCGCGCCGGTTAACGTCGAAACGCGCCGCCGAATTCTGGAAGCGATCAGCGCCCTCGGTTATGAACACACGCCCACCCTAGCGCCAGCCGAAACCGAAAAACACCTGATTGCCCTGCTGATTGCCGACATCCTCAATCCCTTTTTTACGGAAATTGTGCGCGGGGTTGCGGAAGAAATTCAACTGCAACAGTTCGGCCTGCTGCTGTATGACACCTCCGCCAGTTCCTACCGGAGTGAAGAGGTTTTCCCTTTCCTGATTGACCAGCGGGTGAGCGGCATCATTGCGTGCAGCGCGCCGATTCCGCCAGCGGATTTAATCGCCTTCTACGAGCAGCAGCTTGTGCCAGTGGTGGTATTAAACCGCCGCCTGGATCATCCCCGCATCCCTACCATCACCATTGATTTTGAAAATGCGGCTTACCGCGCCACCCAGCATCTTATCGGCCTGAACCATACCCGCATCGGCTATCTGGCCGAATACAGCGCCGCCGAACCCACCCAGGCGCGGCAGCGCGGCATTGAACGCGCCCTGCGGGAAATCGGTCTGACCTTGCAATCGGATTGGTGTCCGGCGGCGTTCCCCAGCGCGGAAGGTGGCTTTCAGGCTATGTCTTCGCTGCTGGCCGCCGACCACAACTGCCAGCCAACTGCCGTCATTGCTTACAACGACATGATGGCCCTCGGCGCGTTACACGCCATTCGGACATCCGGGCGGAGTGTGCCGGATGACATTTCGGTGGTCGGGTTTGATGGCATTGGTATGGCCGCCCACGCCAACCCGCCGCTGACCACCATTGAACAGCCCAAATACCGCATGGGCCGGTTAGCCATGCAAACGCTCAAGCGGCTCATCGAGGAACCTAACAGTCCCGGCGGCGGTTACACCCTGGTCGAAAGCCCGCTGGTGATACGGGAGTCTACCGGCCCCGCAAACCGTTAAATCGTAAGAGTATTGCTTCATTTACTGCCGGTATCCATTCGGGATAGCGGAAAAACAGGGGGAGACAACCTTGAACCTGGAAGAACTGACCCAAATGTATAATCTCGCCGGACGCACGATTGCCATTTCTGGCGGCACGGGCGTCCTGGGCGGCGAAATGGCCTGTATGCTGGTCGGGCTAGGCGCGAATGTTGCCATTTTAGACCGCAACATCGAACTCTCCGAAGTGATGAAAAAACGCCTGGGCTGCGGGCCGGGCTGTGCCATTACGGTTTACGCCAACGTGATGGAAACCGAATGCAAGGTCAGACCGATTTCCCGCAGGGCGCGTTCAA
>DATALK010000010.1:0-7346 GCA_036261085.1 Phototrophicaceae bacterium
GATGCAGCGACCCCGACGGAAGAGGCGGCCCGGCTGCTGGCGTTGGGCTTGATTGGCGCTGAAACTCACGGCTTGCTCTCCCTCTCCAATGGCTCCAACCCCGAAATCGCGCTGGCGGCTGCGATTCCGATTAAAGATGCCGCCGGGGAGATTCTGGGAGCGCTCCTGGTTTCTCAGGTTCTCGACGAAGCCTTCCTGACGGACCTCAACTTTGGGCGCGATGATATTCATCTGGCGCTTCTGTATGAGGGCGCGGTGATGGCCGCTGACGCTTCCAAACCCGAAGAATTTGAGACGTATCCGGTTGAAGACCAACCCTTTATTAATATGGCGCTGGCCGGGGAAGTGGGCACGGTTGACCATCTGTCGTTCAGGGATAATTCGCCGGATGCCGCGTCTTATATCCCGCTGCGGGTCCAAAATCGGGTTCAGGCCGTGCTGGCTATTCGTTATGAAACCGCTGAATTATTTCTTTACCAAGCCGAACTGACACGCGGGATGGTAGGCATCGGGCTGTTTGTGGCTGTAATTGCTTTTGTGGGGGTTACGGCATTGGTGCGAACCAGCATTGCCCAGCCCATCAACCAGCTTAAAACGGCTGCCGCCCAGATGGCAAAAGGGGATTATTCCCGGCGCGCAGAAGTGCTGTATCAGGATGAAATCGGCCAATTGGCGACCTCGTTTAACCAGATGGCCGCCGCCGTTCAAACCCGCGATACGGAATTAAGTGCGATGAATGCCTCGCTGGAGCGGCGGGTCGAAGATCGCACGGCGGAACTGCGCCGCGCGATGGCGGTGGCGCAGGAAAGCGTCCGGTTGAAGTCCGAATTTATGTCCACCATGTCCCACGAACTGCGCACGCCGCTGAATGCGATTTTGGGCTACTGCGGCATTATGCTGGGCGGCATGGGCGGCGAACTGGATGATGAAGCCTATAAGATGTTGGAACGGGTGAATGCCAACAGCACACGCCTACTGAGCCTGATTAATGAAGTGCTGGACCTGGCAAAAATTGAGGCTGGCCGGATGGAATTGGTCTCCAAACCGGTGAATTTACGCGATCTGGCGTACCAGTGGCACGCGCAGATGAAGGTGCTGGCGGAACAAAAAGGACTGGTTTTTACGGTTCATGTAGCGCCCGACCTGCCCGAAATCGTGCTGATGGACGCCGAGCGCGTGACCCAAATTGGCGTCAATCTGCTGTCCAATGCGTTTAAGTTTACCGAAACCGGCAGTGTTCATCTGTCGTTTTTAAAGCCGACATCGGATAACTGGGTGATCGAGGTGAGTGATACCGGCGTTGGGATTCCGCCGCACGCGATTAACTATATCTTTGACGAATTCCGGCAGTTGGATGGTTCGTCCAAGCGCGTGTATGGTGGGACGGGCTTGGGCCTGGCAATTGTCCGCAATCTGTGTCTGATTATGAGTGGTCAGGTGCGCGTGACCAGCGAGTTAGGTCAGGGAAGTACCTTTACGGTCACGCTGCCGCTGGTTACCGGTTCAGAAACCGTCAAAGAACCGCTGCTGTAAAAATTAAAAGGATCTGTGATTTATGATTGAACAATTACCACGCGATCTTTTGCAGGATTGGAAGGTGCTGGTTGTGGATGATGATCCCGACAGCCTGGATGTGGCCGCGCGACTGCTGCGGTTTTACAGCGCTGATGTAACCACCGCGACCAATGGTAAAGAAGGCTTGGCGGCAGTGCGGGCCAGTCGCCCCCGTTTTATCATTTCGGATCTCTCGATGCCGGAAATGGACGGTTGGGAGATGTTATTTGAACTCAAAAATAATCGCGCCACGCAGGAGATTCCGGTGATCGCGCTGACGGCCCATGCCATGTTTGGTGATCGAGATCGGGCCATCAGCGCGGGGTTTCACAATTACCTGACCAAGCCCCTGACGCCCGCCACCTTCATGAAAGACCTGGTGATTCTGCTGCTGGACATCCCGGAACTGGCTGCTTATATTATGATCCGTTAACCATACTGGAAGGAAACAAGTGATTAACGACTGGCGGATTCTGGTAGTTGAAGATGACCCCGATGGACAGGATGTGGTCGCCCGCATTCTGCGTTACCACAAAATCAGCCTCGACATTGCCAATGATGCCGAAGAAGCGCTGCAACTGCTCATTGGCGGCAGCCAGTACACCGGGGCGATTATTGATCTGGCTTTGCCGGGAATTGATGGCTGGACGCTGTTGGGCGCGATCCGGCGCGATCCGCAGACGGCGAATTTACCCTGTGTGGCGGTGACGGCCTATCATTCGGCGGAAGTGGCGGTGAAGGCCATCGAAATGGGGTTTAATGCGTACTTCGCCAAACCGCTGGAAACGACCTCGTTTGTGCGTGAATTAGAGCGGGTGCTGCGGCGGTAGAAAAACGCAAAAACGGATGGTAGGGACATTACAAGTGGTGTCCAAGTTAAGGTGCGCTGGTGCGCCGCCCTGGGTTCAAAACCCAGGGTTACCAGAAAAGCCAAGCCCACTAAAGGGGCTAGTTAATACCTGACTAGATTCTTACCAGCCCCTTTAGTGGGCTTACAGCAGCCGAAGGCTGCCCGATTCAGCCAGATGGCTTTAGCCTCTGGCGGCAAAAACGCTTATCTTGGTACAAATGGAATATTACAAGTGGTGTCCGGCCTGGTTGACTTTACCCCAGATGCTCCCCGCCGTTAACATGAATGGCCGTGCCGGTAATAAAATCCTCGCTGGCAAGGTACACCACCGCGCGGGCGACATCTTGCGGCGTGCCAGTGCGCTGTAACGGCGTCTGCTGGCCGACGGCGGCCCAATCCTCATCACTCATGTTGCGGCCTGCCGGTTTCATGACCGGGCCAGGGATAACCGCGTTCACGCGAATATCCGGCCCCAGGCTGGCGGCGCTGACCTGGGTCAGCATCCACAAGGCGGCTTTGCTGACACTGTGATGCGGATACTCCGGCCAGGGTTGCAGCGCGCCTTTGTCCAGAATATTGATGATGACGCCGCCGGAGGGATCATTCTGGCGCATAATCGCAGCGGCGGCCTGGGTACACAGGAACGGGCCGGTCACATTGGTGTTTAACGTTTCCTGCCAATCGTGCAAACTGACTTCCAGCAAATCCCGTTTCTGGAAATTGGCGGCGCTGTTCACCAGAATGTTGAGGCGGCCAAAATGTTCCCGCAGCGCGGTAAAAATCGTCGTGACTCCGGCCTCGGTGCTGATGTCCGCCTGGACGGAAAACGCATCCACGCCCATTGATTTAATCTCGCGGACGGTCTCCGTCGCTGCTGCTGCCGACGACCCATAATGCACCAGGATATTCACCCCACAGCGGGCCAGTTCCAGGGCAATTGCTTTGCCAACGCGGTGGGCTGATCCGGTGACTAACGCCACCTGACCGCTTAAATCCAGGTACATACGAGCGGCTCCAGTTTAAGGGAAATTGAGGACGAAATAACACGCCCCTATTTTAATACCCAACCGGCACAAACCACAAGAAAACCGTTGCCAGAATGACCATCACCACCGGGAGGATCAGAGTCAGGGCAAACACGCGGCTGTCACGGTTGAGGTGCATATAGAACCACACTACTAAGGCCGCTTTGGTCAGGCTAGAGATGACCAGCAGCGGGGTGGTCAGGACGCCATGCGGCAGCCCTTGCGCCAGCAGTACCTCAAAGGCGGTCAGCGCGCCGAGAATAATAAACACCACCGTATACACCGGCAGCGGAATCACCAGGCCACGAATGGTGGTGGTACTGCCCACAAAATGGGCTGGCCCGGCGTGGGGGTCTTGTTCCGGCGCGGGGGCGATTTTTTCGATACCTTCCACCAGTGCTTCTTTAGCCGATGCAAAGGCTTCAACAGCGGGGCTGTCTTCCAGGTTTTGGGCCGCTTCCCGGATGGTTTCCGCTGCTTCTACGGGCGCTTGTTTTAATTCGTCCTGTGCCTTGTTTGTCTCAGGAGTCTCAGCCACAATTACCACCTTAAATCAGATAAATCACGGTAAACAACACAATCCACACCACATCCACAAAATGCCAGTACAGCCCGAAAACTTCAATCCCGGCGTAATTGGCCGCCGTGTATTTGCCGCGCCGCGCGTTTAAGACGATATACAGCGCCCAGATCACGCCGACAATCACATGGAAGCCATGAAAGGCGGTGGGAGCATAAAAGCGCATCCCGAAGTCGGTATAACCGCCGTCCTGGTTGTAATACAAGGTGATGCCCTGGTGCGAGAGTTCAGTATATTCCACGTATTGCAGCGCCACAAAGATCGCGCCGAGCAGCGCCGTGAGCGCAATCCAGCGCATGAGGCCCGACGGGTTGCCCAATTGAATCTGGCGCAAGCCCATAACCATCGCCCAACTGCTGCTTAACAATAAAAAGGTGTTCAGGCTGACCAGCCAGATACCCGGCCATTCCTGAATGCCGTCGTGGAACTGTTGCAGCACCTCCGGGCGATGCTGGCGAAACAGCACAAAGGTGGCGATCAACACCGCGAAGATGACCACTTCGGAGGCCAGGTACAGCCAGGTGGCAAACTTCAGATTGTCCGAACGATTGGCGGCGTGTTGGTGCTGGTGTTCGGCTTTGGCGTGGACTTCAGCCTGCTGTTGAATACTGACATTACTCATCCCATAACTCCTCTAACCGCGTATTCCAGTGTCGGGCAGGGGTTCTGTCCCGGCAAATTCCAGTAAAAGTATCTATTTGTGAAAAAGCATAAGAATCGGTTTGAAAATTCGGTTCTGAACCGCCAAGCCGCCAAGAGCGCCAAGCTAGAAAGGGAAATTTGAACCACTGTCCCAATGGGAGACGACACGCTGTCGCCGAGTTCACAGAGAAAATTCAGAAAATAGTTGAACGCTTTATTCCCCGTGAATATGACAGATTATCAAGCAGCTTCTAAAACATCCGGCGATTAGCCCATATAAAACATCCAAAAAGGTTCAACCGCTTTAGCGGTTTACAGATTTTGTCTCTAGCCTGGGGGTTTTGAACCCCAGGCGGAGCTACCGGCTGTATCCCTTAAATCTACGTTTGTCCTCGGCTTACCGCTGGCCCATAAATTCCGGCAGACCGCGCAAAAGGCGGGCGACCCAATGAGCAAAACGCGGGATAATCATGTTCCATTCCACCGTCGCGTAGCGCTGCCAGATGGAGCGCGGAATCACGGCGCGCAGCAGGAACACCGGCAGCAGCAGAAAAACACCCAAAATAAATCCCACAACGAATAGAGCCGCCAGCGACAGTTGAATGTTCGAGAAGAACATGGGCAGCCCCAGCGTAATCACCAGCAGCAGGATGGTCAATACGTTGGGATACCCAATCACCAGCAGCAGCGGCACTAACACAATCGCGGGCATCAGGAAGGCAGTGGGAATCAGATAGGTCGGGAACAGCAGCGGCAGCGGAACAATTGCCAGAACAACAAGCACAAAAATGACCGCTCGCCAGGGAATCGGCGTGGCGTCGGGATTCTTTTTGCCGCGCGAGAAGTAGTTCAGAATAAACGCCAGCAGGCCAGCGACCACCGCCAGCGACAGCAGCGTCCAGATGACAAACACGATGAACAGCACCAGATAACTGACCGTCACCGTTGGGCCGCCAAACGGCAGAGCCATCGTGGTATAACCAACCGCTGCCGGGTTGCCATCGCCCGCTACACTCTGAATGGTCGGGCCGAAGGGGAGAAACGCAAAAATGGCGATGGCAACAATCACCACAATCAGCCAGAAGCTAATTTGCCAGAGGTTGCTGGTCAACAGCGCCAGCGGTTTAACAGCCTCAATTTCACCTTTGGCCGCTTCAGCGGCGGCGGCTTCGGGTTCTTCGCCATGGACATTCAGCCGCGCGTCAAACGCGCCGATGCCCCAGATGAAAAATCCGGCACAGAAAAACGCGCCCAACACAAAGGCCGGGCCGACATAGCCATACGGGTTGGCTGGATTGGGGTCAAGCCCTTGCAGCAGCCGGAGACCGACGGCCAGCAGCGCACCGAGAGCGAAACCCAGGATTCCCATTGATACAGCCCGCGCAATCCCCGGACGCATAAAATTTCTCCTTCGGTAAAAAAGCCAATCTTAATCGCGGTGATTGTTTGTTAGTACGGACAGGATATATCGTGTCCGTACCATCCATTCAGCTACGACCCGTACAGCACGATGTAGAACAGTATCCACGCGATAGTAACAAAATACCACAAACTGGCAGCCGCTTCCACCGGCCAGCAGTGCGCCGCGTCGTACTGTCCCGCCTGGGCGTTCTGGTAGACGCGAATCAGGTACGCGCCGATGGCGATGGCATGAACGGCGTGAAAACCGACCAGCACGCGGAACAGGTTGCTGTACTGCCCGCTGACCGGCACGGCCAGCCACTCAACGGCCATCACAACCACAAAGAGCAGGCCGAGCGCGATGGTGAACTGCCAGTTGCGCCGGAAGACCGCCAGATCGTGGGCTTTTATCGCCTGCTTGGCGCGCCGGGCCAGGAAGCTGCTGGCGATCAGGGCGGCGGTCATCAGCGTCGGCACTGCGATTCCGTGTTTTTCCACCCCTTCCGGCGGCCAGGAAAGCGCCTGCCCGCGCATCCACCAATGCACGAACATCAGGCAGACAAACACCAGAATCCACGAAAACTGGAAGATGGCGAGGCCAGTCCGTTTGTTTTTTAGGTCGAGCAGTTCTTGGGGAGTTAACTGCTGTTCAATCAATTCGCTTTGCATGGTTGGGTTGTCTTAGTTCCATTGCCAACGGTAACAATTACCGGTAAAGCTGTTCTCGCGTTTTAGGCGGTCTTTTGTAGGGGCGGGTTTAGAAACCTGCCTATAGGCATCAACCTCAGACTCACGGTTGCGCCGCCCTGGGTTTAAACCCAGGGCTACCGGTAAAACCATGTCCACTAAAGGGACAAATAAGATTCTTATCAGATATTTACTAGCCCCTTTAGCGGGCTTGGCTTTTAGGGTAGCCAGACGGCTTTAGCCTCTGGCGGCAAAAAACGCTTAACTTGATGCCAAGTGGCGGGTTTAGAAACCCGCCCTTACGCCGCGTTTACTAGGATTGTGTGTTAATCCCCACCTGGATTTTCCGCCGTGTCTACCGGCATTTACCATTGGTTCCCGAAGATTACCGGACGGCTGTTAAACGAACGCTGGGGCAAGATTCACTTCCTGTTCACCTATGTCGGCTTCTTTTTCACTTTCTTTCCGATGCACATCATCGGGATGTTGGGGATGCCGCGCCGTGTGGCCGTGTACTTCCCGGAGTATCAGGGCCTCAACGCCCTTGCCAGTTTCGGCGCTTTTACGTTAGGCATTTCGACCTTTTTCCTGGTTTATAACATCTTTG
>DATALK010000027.1:0-7667 GCA_036261085.1 Phototrophicaceae bacterium
GGCGTTTCCGCGTCGGCCAGATCACTCAGCAGGGTTTCCAGATTCAGATCGGCGACGGCCTGCCCGTTAATGGTCGTGACCACGTCGCCTTCTTTGAGTTCAAACGGGTTGCGGGACGAAGACACGTTGACCACCTCAAAACCGGTCTCGGCTTCCTGAAGATCGGCATGGAGCAGCATTTCCGCTGCGGCGCGGGCATCAACTGACCGGTTGAAACCTTTTGTCGTGTGCCGCCCCAGGAGAAAATCGGGGGTCGTGCCGAGGGTCACATCCACGCTCACGGTTTCGCCATTGCGCAGGATTTCCAGTTTGACCTGATCGCCCGGCGCGGCGGCCTGGACGGCGGCCACCAGATCAGCCGCCGACGTAATCGCCGTGCCATTAAACGCAGTGACCACATCACCGATGAGCAGATCAGCGGCATTCGCCGGTGAACCCGCTTCCACCCGCGCGATAAGAACCTGATCGTTCTTTTCGGCCAGCGCCACGCCTAACCAGGCGGTGGCCGTGCTGTCGGTGCTGGTATTGTCCTGCGCTAAAATCGCGCCAGCGGTAGCCACGACCGCCACCATGACCAGCAAACCCAGGATGAACACTTTTCGCATTTTATTATGCCTCCGTTATTGACCGTATTTGTTTGCAGCCTTACGCCACACCGATAACACTATCACTACCTGGAAACCGCGTGGTTATACCAGCCCTAAATATCCTTAAATCTGATTTAAGGTGGCAAATCGGGGTGAAAACGGAAAGTGCCGGTAGAGTCCGGCACTTTCCCATAAGCTCTGGGGCTAAACTTTAACTAGTGGTGAGGGCGGGTCGGGGGCGGCGCAGCCGCTTGACCACAAATCCCAACGGATAGCTCACAATCATAATGACGGCTGTGACCGCCGCGATAAACCACACGTTAAACAGCACCCCGCCGAATGCACTCCATTGAATGGTGGTGTCGTTGCCCCCATCGCGTTCGCCAAAACCTTCGGGCCTCCCTTCCGGGCGCGTTCTTTCGCCACCACTCGGCCCCATTGCCGGACGGCCTTCGCCGCCGCCTTCTGGACGTTCACCGCCCGCACCGGGAAAACCCACTGTGCCGCTGACCAGGGCGCTGATTTCTGGGATGACGGTAAAGGGGTTACTTAGATTGCCATTGGCCGCCAGTGCCACCCCACTAATGACGACGATTATGATAAAAATGATGCTGCCGATCACCCGCCGTGTTGAACGTGTTTGTGTCATGTTAGCCCTCCGATGAGGTTATAGCTGGATTTGCAGGCTGTGAAACCGGATTGGTGGTTGTTCGATGCCCCGGCAGGTTAAATGTAAAGAGGTATTTTTTCGCTTGGGTGGCAATCCATTTCCAGTGAATCCCCACATGCAGCGCCACGATGATGAGGCTGAGTTCCGCCGATAAAATATGAATTCGCTCCCAGGGAAAACCACTGTGGGTATCAATGCCCAGGTTTAGGCCGAGCGTGTGCGAAATCACAATCCCCGTAAGCACCATCGTGGCGGCATCCAGAAACAGCGCCAGGTTAAGCACGTAATTTAAACGCGACTGGTGCAGCAGGCTACGAAAAAAGGTTTTGGTGATGGTAACAATCCAGCGCCAGTGCAGCACCAGATGCACGAGGATGATGAGGCCAAACGCCAGACCGAACAGTTCATGATTGCGCAGCCCGGTAAAACGCATTTCCGACTCGCAGACAAAAATGACAACCAGCGCCAGATCGAGGAACAGGTTGAGTTTGTTCCGATTCGATAAAAGATTTCGCGCCATAACTTTTGCTCCAGGATGAGAATTAAATCCAAGTTTACTGTACCGGTTTTCCCTGGCGGCGTGGTTATCCGGGACTCAAATATTCTTAAATCTGATTTAAGGTAGCTTGTCCAGGCAGCGGTGGAGACCGATAGTTACACAGGGCTTAAAAATCCTTAAATCCAGCTTAAACTGGTTGATAATGAATGCTCTCTTGTGCGATACTGAATCATCAATAATGATCGCCAGGAAATGAGTTTTGTGATGCCGACGGTGCTGATGGTTGAAGATGACCGGCTGATTGTTGAACCGGTGGTGCGCGCTTTAAAAGGGCTGAATTATTCGGTTTTAACCGCCAATAATGGCGCTGCTGGGTTGGCGATGGCCCTTACCCAGCAGCCCGACCTGGTGATTCTCGACATCATGCTGCCGGAAATGGACGGTTGGGAGGTCTGCAAAGGCATCCGCAAAAAAAGTGTTGTGCCGATTTTGATGTTAACCGCCCTCAGTGAAGAACTAGACCGGATTTTGGGCCTGGAACTGGGCGCGGACGATTACCTGGCAAAACCCTTCAGTACGCGGGAACTGCTGGCCCGCATCAAAGCGCTGCTGCGCCGGGTTGAGTTTGATACCACCCGGCTGGCCGAGACCGAACAAATCACGGTTGGCAATCTCAAGATTGATTTAAAACGCCGCCTGGTTGCCAAATACGACGAAGAACTGGCGCTCCGCTATAAAGAATTTGAGCTGTTGAGCCTGTTGTTATCCAAAGCCGGAGAGGTGGTTACGCGCGCGGAAATTTTTGATAAAGTCTGGGGGACGGATTGGCTGGGCGATATGCGCACCCTCGACGTGCATATTCGCTGGCTGCGAGAGAAGTTGGAAGACGATCCCGGCAACCCACGTTATATCCAGACCGTGCGCGGTGTCGGCTACCGCTTTGTGCTGGATGATTAAACCATGACCCGCTTTCTGACCAGTATCCGCACCCGCTTATTGCTGGTTTATGTCGGCATTTTATTTGTGGGTTTTCTGGCGCTGACGCTGGTCGCGGGCCAGCAAATCTCTTCGTCGGCGCGGGCCGACTATGAACAGCGGCTGAAAAATGAAATTCAGCTTATTGCCCAGGGCCTTCGCGCGGCCCGGACGGATCCCAATACCACCGAAGCCGATCTCACCCAACTCCTCAGCGAATATGCCCTCCAGACGGGGGGGGCCATCACGGTTATTGGCTTTGGCCCCGGTGATCGGCGGCCTCCCATCCACCGCTCCCCGGAAATTGATGCCGCCTTTGAGGGCAACCTGCTGGTTATGGAACGTGAGAATGATTTCGGTCAGATCAATTTTTATACTGCCGCGCCAATCACCGAAGATAATCAGGAACGACAGCAGATTGTGGTTCAACTCAGCGTTCCCGCTGCTAACCTCCAACGGCTAGTTGGGGAACGCTGGTTGTCGTTAGGGATGATTTTCGCCTTAATTACTTTGGTGGCTTTAGGCAGCGCGATTCTGGTCGCGCGTTCGATTATTCGCCCGCTGTCGGCCTTGCGGGAAACGGCGGTGCAGTTGGCAACCGGCGATTTTTCCCACCGGGTCGCTTATAACCATCCCGATGAAATTGGCGAGGTTGCCCATGCTTTTAATAACATGGCGCAGCAGGTTGAAAGTATGTTGGAAGAACAGCGCGCTTTTGCCAGCAATACTTCGCATGAACTGCGCACACCGCTGACCACCATTCGCCTGCGTACCGAAGCGCTCCGGTATGATGAGCAGCTTGACACGGAAACCTCCGAACAGTACATCACCGAAATTGACGACGAAGCCAACCGCATGGGCGCCCTCATCGAAGACCTGACCCTGCTCTCCCGGTTTGACGCGGGGCGTGCCGAATTGGGCAGCAATCAGATTGATATGGAACATTTTGCCGCCAACCTATTCCAACGACTGCGGCCTGCCGCTCAGTCTAAAAATATCGAACTTCAACTGGTGGCGGCCCCGAATCTGCTGCCTATCACCGCCAGCCTGAATCATCTGACGGTGGTGTTTCGGAATCTCATAGACAACGCCATCAAATATACCCCCGGTGCGGGAACGATTACCTGGACAATCTACGCGGAAACGAACGGCGTTCGCAGCCTGATTCAGGATACCGGACGTGGCATCGAACCTGACCAACTGCCACACTTGTTTGAACGCTTCTACCGCGCCGATAAATCCCGTTCGCGGGATATTCCCGGTTCGGGTTTGGGGCTGGCGATTGTCAAATCCATTGTCGAAGCCTATGGCGGTTCGATTGCTATCACCAGCCCCGGTAGCGGTCAGGGAACTACCGTCACCGTCTTCTGGCCGTATCAACCTATTCCCATTCGGTAGCCGGATAACCAATCAGGTAAATGTAGGCAAATAACGGTGTCCCTGCTGATACTTGCCCCATCTCCCAAACATAACCATCAACTTGGATTTGGTCAGCAAGCACCTTTAACGCCGGCGGTGAATACACCCTTAAGAATGAGACAATGCCATCCCAAATCGTCACCAATGGCACAATTGGAACCAGATACGTCCAGAAAATGCGGGCCAAGGAGCGGGGGCGAATGCCAGGGGTGATAACCCAATAGCCCAACAGGGTCAGGAATGGCATCAGCAGTAACAAAGGGATACTTAACGGCGGTTTCAAACCCGCCTCAAAAATACCAATAGCCATTTTGTGTTCCGCAGCATCCTGCAAAATCGCCTGGGCCTGCTCTGGTTTGAAATGATGGAACCCTTCAAAAAGCATTCGCATTCCCCGTAGTTGACTCGGCACCTGCATCGCATCAACGGATTCGGCCAGATATTCAATCTGAGTATTTGGGTACCTGGTCTGTTTGTGAACTGATTCCGGATCAGGATATTTGTCGGTCAATTTGACCGTAACCGGACAACCAGCCGCTGCTAATTGCGGTTGTAATTTCAACCAGGGGCCAGTGCCGCCTGAACACAAATCTACGATCTCCGTTGTCCGGGTATGGTGCAGGGCTTTTTTGATAAGTGGAATCAACTGCTCGTGACCCGAACCCCGGGTAACAACAAATTGCAGATAATCCGTCTGCATCCGCCGAAATAGTGCCGGATACCAAGACTGATCCATAAACTCAAACAGATGCAGTCGTTTCATTCCCACTCTCTCCTGATGCTGCAAACTGGTCAAAACCAGGACAGGGTTGGCGTGATGAATAGCATGAGCCTGGCAGCGCCGACATTTATCCTCATTATAATTTAGTTTCGGGATCGTGCTATGAACTACCACTAAAGATCATTTCATCTGGCAAATCAGCTTCCACACCGCGAATGCGTGGCGAAAAATAGGGAAACGCCGCCGGAACTCAACGAGCGCATACGGGTTTTTAAAGTTTGATTCACTCCTTTTATTTTAACGTATATTGTATACAATAAGCGGCACAAACCCGATGTTCTATTACTGGTCAGCCTTCTCGCACAAAGATTGCCCGCCATTTGTTAGATAGACTGCCCAGAGTCACGCAAAAAGCATATATTTTTCTGGTAACACCCACTTTTCCCCCGCGCTGGCGCCGAATTCTCCGAGGGGCGCTTGTGCAACCTGCTCAAGTACGAACCTGTAATGTCTGTTTAGATAAACTGTTTATTTTGTTCTCATTCCCTGTATATTTTCCATACTGAAAAAATGAGCGTCTTTTTCCCTCATTCTCGATATTGATTGTTATTGTGAAGTCAACCACCGCCGCTTTCGGGTGGATTTAGCGCCGGAAAGTCCCGTTAGCAAAACGGGATGGGTAAGCATGTTTTTCAGGTGGTCAGGGACAGGGTGCAGTGAACCGGGAAGCGGTTGGCATGGTTAGCCAGTCTGGTGATTGGCTCTCCCTCTCAATTCAGGTTCGCACCATCGCCTTTTACCGGTTCCAGAACCGGCCAGCGCACACAGGGCTAGAGGAGGATGAAACCTTATGATAAAGCGGTTTCCCCAGCAGCAAGGGCTTTACAACAGTGCTTACGAACACGATGCCTGTGGTATCGGTTTTATCGCCGATATCAGCGGCGATAAATCGTGTGATGTTGTCCGGCGCGGGCTGGAAGTTCTGGCGCGGATGGAACATCGTGGGGCCGAGAGTGCCGATAATAAAACCGGCGACGGCGCGGGTATTTTAATCCAGATTCCTGACGCTTATTATCGGGATTTGCTGGCGGGCCTGCCGGAAGCGGGCCAGTACGGCACGGGGCTGGTGTTTCTGCCCCCGGATGGCGACGAAGCCGAAACCTGTATGCGAATGCTGGAAGCTGTCGTCGTCGAAGAAGGGCTGCAAGTTCTGGGCTGGCGCGATGTTCCGGTAGATAGCGGCGTCCTGGGGGACATTGCCCGCGCGGCGGAACCGGCTATCAAACAGATTTTTGTCGCCGGACGGGAAGCGCTGGCTTCGGATGTACTGGAACGTAAACTCTACATCGTGCGCAAAGTGGCCGAAAGCCGGGTGCGGGCGTCCGACTTAGAGCAGGCGTTTATGTTTTACCTGTCGTCGTTGTCGGCGCGCACCATCGTTTATAAGGGCATGTTGATGGCCTCGCAAATCCGGCCTTATTACCTGGATTTGCAGGATACGCGGGTGTGCAGCGCAATGGCGCTCATTCACTCGCGTTTCAGCACGAACACGTTCCCTACCTGGGATTTGGCTCAGCCGTTCCGTATGCTGGCCCACAACGGCGAAATCAACACCATCAAGGGCAACCGTTTCTGGATTAAGGCCCAGGAACGTGGTTTTAAGTCCGAACTGTTTGGTGACGACATCCACAAAATTCTGCCGATTATTGAACCGGGTAAAAGTGACTCGGCTTCGTTTGATAACGCGCTGGAAATGCTGGTCATGGCGGGGCGCTCGCTGCCGCACGCGCTGATGATGCTCATTCCCGAATCCTTTAATAAACTCAATCCCATTCCCGAAGACCTGAAATATTTCTACGAATATCATTCATCCTTCATGGAACCCTGGGACGGCCCCGCTTCGATGGTTTTCTGTGATGGCCGGTACATCGGCGGCACGTTAGACCGGAATGGGCTGCGCCCATCGCGCTACGTGGTCACCAAAAGCGGCCTGATTGTGATGGCGTCCGAAGTCGGCGTTCAGAACTTCGACCCCGATGATATTGAAACGAAAGATCGCCTGCGTCCCGGTAAGCTGCTGTTGGTTGACCTGGAAGAAAAAACGCATCATCCCGAACGATGAAGTCAAAGATCAGATCAGCCGCCAGCGTCCCTACCGTGATTGGGTGCAGCAGAATCGCATCCCGTTGAGCAGCATCCCCCTGAAACACCCGGTTCCGGTGGCCTTCTCCCCGGAGCGCCTGCACGAGATGCAGTTGGCCTTTGGTTACAACCGGGAAGACATCGAAACCACGATTATCCCGATGGTCACGGAACACAAAGAGCCAGTGGGGTCAATGGGGACGGATACGCCGCTGGCCGTGTTCTCCGACCTGCCGCAGCGGTTATTTAACTACTTTAAACAGAGTTTTGCCCAGGTTACGAACCCGCCGATTGACCCCCTCCGCGAAAAGATGGTCATGACGCTGACCAGCTACATCGGCACTGAGGGCAATCTGCTGTCGGAGTCGGCGGAACACTGCCATATGATCCAGTTCAAACGCCCGATTTTCTCCAATTCCGATGTGGAAAAAATCCGCGATTGGGATAACCCGAACTATAAAACCGCCACCCTGCAAATGACCTTCCCGGTCAGCGATGGGCCAGCGGGACTGGAAACCGCGCTGGAACGGTTGTGCCAGGAAGCTGAAGCCAAAGTGGACGAGGGCTACAGTTTTATTGTCCTGTCAGATCGTGGCGTAGACGAAAACAACGCGCCTATTCCCTCGCTGCTGGCCTGTTCCGGCGTCCATCATC
>DATALK010000072.1:0-1628 GCA_036261085.1 Phototrophicaceae bacterium
TAACCGCGCCACGCCCACCGGGAAACCGTAACGGTAAACCAGGACATCCGCCTGCTGGCCGAGTTTTAAGGCGGCCATATCGCGTCCGACAAACAGTGGTTCAACGCCGAGGGTCATGACATCATAAAAGGCATTGCGCCAGACGTACCACCACAATTCAATGCCGCGCTGATCGTTCACCAACTCCATCGCCACACCATCCGGCATCACCGGCGCGGCCAAGGCTGCCGCCGCCCCCGGCGCGCCAGCGTTGTAAATCATCAGCGGCGTTTCGCGTTCGACGGTCAGGTGCAGTTCCAGTAAGGCTTTGGCAAACAGCGGCGGAAACAACCCTTCGATATACTGCACGCGCGGCGTGCGATTGAGTTTCCGCAGGCGTTCCAGTCCCGGCTCGATCATTTTGCCGGACACCCAGGCCGTGTTGCGACGCGGCGTGACATAATTGAGCGTGCCAGTGTTATTAGTTGGGTGGTACAGCACGTCCACCAGGCCAACGGATTCTCGCACCGCGCCTAAATTTAAGTTAGCTTGAAATAAATGTTCCTGCACCTGCCGGAGCATCTGGCGTGATTCGCGTTCTTCATCCGCCGCCGGGTTTTCCATCAAAGACTCCATCCATCTGCGACAACCTGAACCAAGCCCCAGTCACCTGGGCCTTTTCTTTATTGTAATCGGAATTTAAAAATCAGTAAGTTTTAAAGTGGTTTGAAAAGACTATGTGATGGATTAATAGAAAAGCATCGTGTCCTTACACAAAAAGCGTTTTGGTTCCGAATACTGCCTCCTCATGGAATGGCGAACAATTTGAGATAGGTCACGCCGTCCAGATCATCGGCGTAATAAGCGGTCATGATGTAATCCTGCCGGTAGCCCTGCGCCGCATAAAAAGAACGCGCCCCTGTGTTGGTGACGGGCGTATCCACATAGATGCCGCGCCAACCGCGCTGCCGCGCCAGATTTTCGGCCCGCTGTACCAGCGCGGCGGCGAGACCCATCCGTTGATAGGCCGGGTCTACCGCCAGCCCATGCAGTTGAGCGAGGCGATTCCAGGCGTAGAGCTGCACCGTGACAAAACCGGCAACAGCGTCCGCTGCCAGCGCGACCCAAACGCCGCTGAAGTCTCGATCCTGGGCAAAAGCCTGAAGACTCTCAATCTGGCCGGTGATGTACCGTTCTTCCCAGCCGATGTTGGTGAGAATCTGACGGATGGCCGGGCGATATTCGGGCGCGTAGGGAATGATGGAGAAGGTCGGATGGTCGGACATGAATGAGAACCTCTAAATCGTTGAATAAAATACCACAAACAACCTCACCCTGTAACCCTCTCTTTATGCCGATAGAGCCGTGGAGACGGATGCAGCGCGTAGGGGTCAGGTCAGCGAAAATCTTTGGTTAGTTGCTGAGAAGGCGCGGCACATGTTAAATATGTTCATGGTAAGTGTCAAAAACGGAATTTTATGCGAACCCCAAAAACCTCAACCTTCAAGACTTTGACGGTTCCATAATAAGTGCTGTAGGCCAGAAGGTTGGGGGTAACCGGGTTCCAAGCCACTGACATAACTTCGTCGCCCACATCTTGGCTTAGAATCACCGGCCAGATTGAGAGTCTTCAGGCTTTTGCCCAGGAT
>DATALK010000085.1:0-2297 GCA_036261085.1 Phototrophicaceae bacterium
GCAGCGGTTGCAAAATCCGATCACACTCGTCGAGCGCCGCGCGAAAAGTCGGCTGCGTTTCATACAGTTCCCGGCCCATCTGCACATACTGCGACCCCTGACCGGTAAACAGGAACGCCACTCCGGGCCGCGCCGCCGGAACATGGCCAGAAATCACCCGACTGGTATTCCCCTGTGCATAAGCCGCCAGCGCATCGCGCATTTCAGCCAGTGTCCCGCCAACGACTGCCAACCGATGCGACAACTGGGCACGACCCGCATTGGCCGTAAAACCCACATCGGCAATCGCGGCCTCCGGCATTGCCGCCAGCGCCGCCTGATACTGCTCCACTTGTGTTTTTAAGGCCGCTTCGGTTCGCGCCGAAAGCGTCAACAGATGTAACGGGCGTTCCACCGCCGCCATCACGGGTTCACGGGATGGCGCTTCCTCGATAATCAGATGGACATTCGTACCGCTAAAGCCAAACGAACTCACGCCGCCGATGCGCCGTTCCGCTTCCCAGGCTACCCCCGCCGCCGGAACCGTAACGGGTAAATCATCCCAGGGAATATAGGGGCTGAGTTGTTTCAGGTGCAGATGCGGCGGAATTTCGCGGTGCTGTAACGACAGCACCAGTTTAATCACCCCCGCCACACCTGCCGCCGCCTCCATATGGCCGAGATTCGTTTTCACCGAACCAATCATCACCGGCTTATCCGCCGCGCGCCCCTTGCCGAGTGCCGCGCCCAACGCCTGCACTTCAATCGGGTCGCCAAGCGAGGTTCCCGTGCCGTGTGTTTCCACATAACCGATTTCGTGCGGTTCCAGACCGGCATCGGCCAGCGCTTCTCGAATCACGGCAATTTGTGACGGGCCGTTCGGGGCGGTCAGGCCGTTGCTGCGCCCATCCTGGTTGCTGGCCGAGCCGCGAATCACCGCCTGAATATTATCCCCATCAGTCAGCGCATCACTCAACCGCTTCAACACCAGCACGCCGCAGCCTTCCGAGCGCACAAAACCATCTGCCGAGGCGTCAAACGCCTTACAGCGGCCATCCGGGGCCATCATCTTGGCGCGGGAGAGCGTCACCGTCACTTCCGGGGTCAGAATCGCATTCACGCCGCCTGCCAGCGCCATCTGGCATTCGCCGCTGCGCAGGCTTTGCACCGCCAGATGAATGGCGACCATGGACGATGAACAGGCCGTATCAATCGAGACCGCTGGCCCTTGCAGCCCCAGGATGTAAGAAACCCGCCCGGAGGTCACACTTTGCGCGCCGCCGGTGGACACATACACGTCAAAAAAGTCGGTGTTGCCACTCAGCAGCATTTGCGCGTAATCGTGGTTACAGATGCCCACAAACACGCCGGTCTTGCTGCCCCCCAGTTGATCCGGCGCATAACCCGCGTTTTCCAGCGCTTCCCAACTGACTTCCAGCATCAACCGCTGCTGCGGGTCCATCGTCTGCGCTTCACGCGGGGAAATGCCAAAAAACTGCGGCTCAAAGCGGTCAATGTTGTCAATAAAACCGCCCCAGCGCGTGGCAATTTTTCCTGGCACATCCGGGTCAGGGTCAAACAACGCCTCGGCGTCCCAGCGCGATTTCGGAATCTCCGTGATCGCGTCGACTCCCTGCC
Organism: Phototrophicaceae bacterium; assembly: GCA_036261085.1. Lineage (GTDB taxonomy): Bacteria > Chloroflexota > Anaerolineae > Aggregatilineales > Phototrophicaceae > CFX2. The sequence goes on from DATALK010000085.1 coordinate 1,618, forward strand.
GCAAATTCTCCCAAAACTGGGCCGGACTGTTCGCGCCGCCGGGGAAACGGCAGCCCATGCCAATGATAGCGATGGGTTGGGAATGCTGCTGTTCCGCCGCGTCCAGTTTAGCCTGCAAGTCCATGACGAGCAGCGCTAACCGCTTCGGTGAGAGGTTGGAAATGCGCTCAAACAAATCGTTCATAAATTAATCCCGCTGGATTTCTTTGTGCTGTATTCGTCGGTTGCGTCGCTGTTGGGGTCGCCGGGGCAGGGCAATCATGCCGCCGCGAATGCGTTTATGGACGCGCTGGCCTATCATCGGCGGGCGCTGGGACTGCCCGCGCTCAGTATCAATTGGGGCGCGTGGGCGGAAATTGGCGCGGCAGCGGAACATGATGTGTTTGACCGGATTGGCTTGCAAGGTATTGGAGCCATTCCACCAGCCGACGGCTTGAAGGTGCTGGAACGTTTGCTGCATCAGTCGCCGCCCCAGGTGGGCGTGACACCGGTTGTCTGGTCGAAGTTCCTGGGGCAGTATGCGGCGGGCAGTGAACCCCCCTTCCTGGCAGAAATGACTCGTGAAATGCGGAGTGTGCCGGTAATGGCGAGTGAGGTTAAATCTCAGGCTGTAGCCCAACCGGATATTTTGCGGCAGTTGACCGAGGCCGCGCCCGCGCGCCAGCACGCTCTGTTGGTCA
>DATALK010000089.1:0-10426 GCA_036261085.1 Phototrophicaceae bacterium
CTCCGGCGGCGTGAGGTGCTGCGCTGGCTGATCCTGCTGCAATTCTCCGATCTGATGTTAGACATCCTGCTTGGTTATCTGGCGCTGTATTTTGTGGATGTGGTTAAGACAGACCAGGCGCAGGCGGGTCTCGCCGTCGCCGTGTGGACAGGTGTGGGCCTCATCGGGGACATCCTCTTGCTGCCGCTCCTGGAACGAATGCGCGGCCTCACTTATCTCCGTTACAGCGCCGCCATCGAACTGGTGCTGTTTGTGGCGTTTTTACTGGTTGGTGATTTACCACTCAAGCTGGTCATTCTGGGGCTGCTTGGCTTTTTTAACTCCGGCTGGTATTCCATTCTGCAAGCCCAGGTTTACACCGCCATGCCGGGGCAAAGCGGCACAGTCATGGCAATTCACAACCTCTTTGCCCTGGTTGGTGGTTTGATTCCCCTCGCTATCGGCCTGCTGGCGGAACACTTCGGTCTCAATACCGCCATGTGGTTTTTAGTGTTGGGGCCAATCGCCCTGCTGATAGGTTTACCCCGACAACCGGAGTTGTCCGCAAATAGTGGCTCACCGCCTACTGGCGCGCCAGCAAATTAGCGGTTTCCTGGGCGGCGGCGGCCAGTTCTGGCTGCCCCGCGCCGCCCCAGAAATTACTCCAGGTGTTGAGTTCGTTGATGAGGTCGCGCCGGTTCTCCAGCCGCGCCAGCGTTTGTGTAGCCTCGTCTGTTTTGCCGACCCAGACATAGGCTAAACCTAACCCCTTGACCGCTGCCGGATACGCGGGTTCGACAGCGGCAGCGGTTTCCAGAAACGGAACCGCCTCAGCATACTGTTTCAGTTCAACATACAAATTACCCAGACGGCGGTTGGCATTAGGCAAATCCGGTGCAAGGGCCAGCGCCGCCCGATAATTTTGCAGCGCGATTTCATTCAGGCTGTCCCGCTCGCTTTGGGGTAAATCCGGCGCGAGTAAAGCGCGCGTTTCGGCCACCGCCCCCTGATTGGTCAGCCACAAAGCGCGCAGCGGCGCGTTAAAAATCAACACCAACACGATTAGCGCCGCCGCTGCCCCTACCGCAAGCCGCCACCGGCGCGGCCCGGGCGCGACTTGCACCAGTGCCGCTTCCCGAAAACTGCTGCGGGCCAGCGCTGCCGCCAACCCAAACAGCAGAAACCAAACGGGCATCGCCCAGGGACTTTCGATGTACTGACGCGCATCGGTCAGACCGTGAATCAGCGTGGCCGTTACACCAAGCCACGCACCGTGAAATAACGCTCCCGGCTGTGTCCAGCGCAGTGTCCGGTAAACCAAGCGGTAAAACATGACTATCATTCCCAGCAGCGCCATCAGGCCCAGCAAACCCTGTCCCAACCAGACCGCCAGCGGCAGACTATGGGCGTAAAGCAGGAAGGGTACAAAAATCAGCAGGCTGTACCGGGAATACACCATTGTAAACGACTGCCCCAGACCCAGCCCGGTAAACGCATAATCTCCCGCTAGATGCAGCGCATTCCGGTACAGTGTCAACCGGCTGTCAGCCACACTCCCTATAGAATTCAAAAACGGCAGGCGCTCCGGGCCAAGCATCAGCCCAGTGACGATTGCCAGCGCCACCAGACTCACCCCCCCGGCCAGCAACCCAACCGTCACCCGGCGCGGCAAACGCGACAGCGCCACCAAAACCCCGATCAATCCCGCAGCAAGGGCCAGCGACAACCATGCACCCCGCGAAAAAGTCAGGAAAATGCCATAGGCCATTACCACCACTGTACCGGCCCAGAGAACCCGCTCCATGCGCTTCCGGCTGGACAGCAGCAGCGCCAACCCCAACGGCAGCAGACCTTCCAGCAGCGTGGCCGCGCCATTGGGATGAATAAAAATCCAGTACGGCACCGGTAAAAAGGTGGTCGCCCGCCCTAACCGCTGAATGAAGGCTGGCGTCTCGACGTAATTCCAGTAACCAAACTGACCGATAAAAAACAACACAAACACCACGCCGAACAGCACCAGCAGCGCCGCAACCAACCGCGCGGCTCCCGCCGAGCGAATCCCATAAGCGGCCAGAAGATACAGCAGCGTACTCCCCAGGATGGCCGTCAGTACTTCTTGGGTTAGTGACCGATCATAAGCGGGCAGCGTGCCAAACAAGGCGCTCACAGCAAACAGCAGGATACACAGGGAAAGCGGCAGCAGCGAAATACGCATCACAATAAAATCCTGACTCTATACAATTATGAGCCGATTGTAGCCAATCTCGCGGCGAAATCCAGGTAATAATCGCCAGGGTGAAGACGTCTAAAAACCAGAAGCACCTAAAACTGTGACGCCATTTGAGGAAATTATGTCAGAACTGCTCGTCCTAACTGACGCCACCCTGGAAACTGTCCTGACGGGAGACCGGCCCGCCCTGATCCTGGTTTCGAACGGCGATGGCCTCCGCAGTGATTTTGTGAGTGCCTACAAAAAAGCCGCCGAAGAAAACGCCGATGTTGTGATTGCCAAAATTGACCCTACCGCCCAGCCCCAGGCCGCCGCCCGCTTTGATGTTGGCAGCAAGCCGGTGTTAATCGGCTGGTACGACGGCCAGGAAATGGTGCGCCGTCCCCGTCCCTGGGGAACGGACGTGCCGCTGGCGCTGGAAATGCTGAAAAATGCTTATCAAGAAGGGCATCCTGCCTCATTAGAATTAGAAAAAGTTGGAGAACAACCCGTGAGCCAAGCTGTCATTGTTGATGACAAACCCATCCATGTTACCGATGTAACCTTTGAAGCGGAAGTGCTGAACTACGATAAACCCGTATTGATTGACTTCTGGGCGGAATGGTGCGGCCCCTGCCGCATGGTGGCCCCCATCCTGGAAAAACTGGCAAAAGAATTCGCGGGACAAATCCGCGTCGCCAAAGTCAATGTTGATGAAAATCCCGGCCTGTCGCAAGCCTTTAAAGTGATGAGCATCCCCACGATTATGCTTGTCAAACAGCGCACGATTGTTTTCAGCCAGCCAGGGGCGCTGCCAGAAGCCGCCTTCCGTGACCTCATTCAGCAGCTTATCGCCCTGGAACTTCCGCCGCCCGACAAATCGAACGAAGAAGAAGTCGTCGAACAGTAAGGCCAATCCCACAGGGACACAGCCAGCTTGTGTCCCTGTTTTTTGAAATTTCCCCCTTGCATGACGCGGTGGAGATTGCTATAATCTTTTTCATGATACAGATGCGGGTGTAATTCAGCGGTAGAATGCTTCCTTGCCAAGGAAGATGTCGTGAGTTCGAATCTCATCGCCCGCTCACTCAAAAAACCCTGGTTTAGCACCAGGGTTTTTGATTCACTGCCAGAAGGGTGATTATAACAATGTTAGAAATTTTTTACATTGTTCACATATTAGGGTATACTTCACAGTTAGGGGTATTAGGATCATGATTTACCACATCGCACAGCAGCAGGATTGGCAGACCGCACTGAATCAGGGCGTTTATCGCATTGGTTCGCTGGAATCCGAGGGATTTATCCACTGTTCCAAGCCGGAACAGGTGGTGAAAGTCGCCAATGCCATCTTTCGCGGCCAAGTGGGACTGGTACTGCTGGTGATTGACCCGGAACGGCTGACGATGCCGCTGAAGTATGAACCGCCCGTCCATGTGACGAGCGATCAACCGGCGACGACCACCGACGAACGGTTTCCGCATCTTTATGGGCCGCTGAATTTGGAAGCGGTGCTGCGTGTTCTGGAATTTCCGCCCGCTGAAGATGGCACTTTTACTCTGGTTGACGCCGGGTAATCGTTGGGCTAACGTCCAGAAACGCCACCACCAAGCGCTTTACGATAGCGTCAAGGCCAGATTTGGGGGTTATCACCAAAACCCCCAAAAAACGGGGCGTGACAAACTGTTCCTGAGTCCGTTAATATAAAAACATGGTTTTTACAATTTTTATAGTTAAACAGTCAGCCGCACAGCGGCATCCATTAACAACTCGGCGCTCGTAACTTCTGAACCACAAGGTCAGCCGTCTCAGGACGGTGGCGGAAAAGAGAGTGAAGCGCTATGAAGGCGGAGGGAACTAGCTTCAGTCCCGTAAAAGTAGTTGCACGGGACACAGAACCAAACGGTGCGCCATCCGCGCAGCCACAGTTACTTAATGTTGTCGGCCGGGCCGCTATTAAACCTGAACTTGTTGTTTCTAACCTTGATTTAGATCGTCGGGAAGCCGGAGAAACCGCTCCACACACCTGGCGCATTGTCGGCCCTGAGGGGCGATCCCCCCAAATGGCTGCCCACCAGTGTTTGGAAAAACCTCGGAACGCTCCCAAAAACTGGCAAGCCTCAGCCCAAAAGTTGGTTGCTGCCTTTGTGAGCGGCAGTGAAAAAGAACAGGTCTTCCTCTGGTCAGCACTCCTTGAACAAGGCGCGCAGGTTGTGCCTTTTCTGGTGGCCGCACTGCACCAGGAACAAAACCCGGAAACGCGCTGCCGAATTATTTCGGCCCTGTGGGAAACGAAGGATCAACGGGCCGTTGATCCCCTGCTGGACTGCCTGGGTGATCCGCATGAAAAAGTTCGGGCCTACGCCGCCTGTGGGTTAGGCTGGTTACAGGATAATCGCTCCATTCCGGCGTTAATGAACTGCCTCAACGATCCCCAGCTTCGGGTGCGTTGGTTTGCGGCTATCGCGCTGGAACGTTTTGGCCGAGTGGTGGTGGAGACGCTCCGCACCGCGCTGCGAGATCCGCGAACGATGGTGCGCGTCGGGGCCGCCAACATCCTGGGCTGGATGATGAACTCGCGCTCCGTTGACGCCCTGGTCGCCGCCCTCGACGACGACGATGAATTTGTCCGAATGCAAGCTGCCGCCGCCCTCGGTTGGTCGCGGGACGTTCGCGCTATTGCGCCGCTGACCCGACTCATTGATGATAAGAGTGAATGGACGCGCTATGTTGCTATCCAGGCCCTGGCGGATATTGGCGATCAGCAGGTGATAGAACCTTTAAACGCCGCGCTGAACAGCCCCCATATACGGGTACAGGAAGCGGCAGATCAGGCTTTAAGACGATTAGCTGATACCAGGTTATGACGAATCAACCGGTTGAACCCTTTCATGCTCCTGAGTTGATGGTACGACTGCAAACCGGCGGCGCGTTTGTCGCCGCCGGGGATCAATCGGTGGAAACCCTGATTGCCGCGCTACATCACCCCGATGTCGAAATCTGCTGGCGGGCGATCGTCGCCCTGGGTTGGATTGGCGATACGCGCGCCCTAGAGGCGTTGGTGGGTTTGCTCGATAATCCCACCTACGAGATCAAAGTGAGTGTTGTGTGGGCACTGGGTCAGCTTGGCGACCCGCGCGCGGTTCATCCGCTGCTGGAAATTCTCCACCAGGAGGACACCAGCAACCCGGATGTGGCCTACCTGGCGGCGTTAGCCCTGCTGCGTTTTGGCTTGGTCGAACCGCTGCGGCACAGTCTGGACAGCCCCCACGACTATCATTTCCGCGCTGCCCATGCTGCTTTGGCAAGCCGGAAATATGAGGAGGTTTCATGATGCTACGCGCGCGTGCTTACGACGAACTGCTGGATTTTCTCACTTCGTCACCAACGCCGGAGCAAATCGTGACGTTTACCCCGTCCCAGCCCACCTGCAGCCGTTTAAAACACCTGCTTCTGCGCAAACGGGAGGGAACCTTAACCCCGGAAGAACACGCCGAACTCGACGAGTTCAACCGGGTCGAGGACATGATGCGCCACTTAATCAAGTGCGCGCGTGATAAAATCCGCGTATTCCCCGCTTAAGCCGCTGGCGCTTCCTCGGTTGGCGGCGGATTATCCGGTGGTGGCTGCTCCGGCGGATTTGGGTTCGTTGGTGGCTGGTCAGGTGGTGGCGGTTCCTCGGTTGGTTTCGGACTGGTTGGCGGTTCTTCGGTTGGAACCGTCACCGGGGTCTCCTGAGGGCGGCCATTGGGCGGGGTGACTTCGGCGGTGGGCTGGGTCTCCTCCGTTGGCGGCGGTGGTTCTTCGGTAGGGGGTGGCGGCTCTTTTGTTGGTCGTGTCTCTGGCGTGGAAGGTGGCGCGGCTGTTGGGGGATTAGGCGGCGTGCCGCGCTGAAGATTGACCCGCGCCGAGGTACAAACGGCTTCGCTGCTACTGGTTAACGCCTGCATCTCCCAGGTAAATTTATACCCCTCACCAATCGTTTGCGCCGATAAATCCACCAACAAACTGGTACTGCCCGCATCAGTGGTCAGCGTCGCCACCCGGACACCGCCGCGCAGGTCTTGGTTATAGATGTTTAACCGGTAGGCTGCCGCTCCGGCGGCGGGCGTCCAGGCAAAGGTCGCGCTGCCACCCGTAACATTCCCGGAAGGCGACAGTGCCGCAAAATTGGAACAATCCACCACGCCCGAAGCCGCTGCCGGTGTACTGGTGGCCGTCACCTGGGTTTGACCGGTGTCCCGCCCACAGGGAATGAGCAGCGATTGACCGGCAAAAATCGAACGCGCATCCTCTAAAGCATTGGCATCCACAACCGCCTGCATCCGCACCTGATACCGCAGCGCCAACCGGAACAGGTTTTCCCCTGGCTGAACGATATGCGTAACCGTTGTACCTGCCGGACAATCCACCACCAGAACGGGCGTGGGCAGATCAGGAACCAGGACGGCATACAGCGCTTGCACCACTTGGCCTTCGTCCAAATCGCCCGTCGCTGCTGGTTCGGGTTCGGCCCAGGTACAGCCCGCACCCACCACAAAATCGTTGGCCTCGCCATCTATTCCGCGATTCTGCGGTGCTTCTAGGCAGCGAGTCGTGGTAAAACCAGCCGGAATTCGCTGCTCATTCGGCGTATCGGGGTCAAGCACGGCCAGCCCTTCGATGGTTGTCACCCGCATCGTCGCCGCTCCCGGCAGCAGATGCAGCAGAATCAGTGAGCCTAACCGCACCCGCGCACCGTTCATCGTCAAATCAACAGTAATCCCTTCAGGACTTTTGATCGCCAGCACGGATGGCGCTTGGGAGCAGCTCGTTTGACCGGGGCCATTGCGGAAATAAAAAGCCTGCATTGCATTGTGACGGTCTTGCCCACTTATGGGCAGCAAATCAAGGCGGGGTGTGGGCTGAACGGTACTGCGTGGAATCCAGGCGCTGCTGCCGGGAAGCCGTAAGCGCAGCCACCGCGCATCAGCGCTCATTTCGTCTACGCCCAGCACCGAACCGGCAATCACGGCCTGAACCACCGCCGCCTCGTCGCGGGGTTCGCGGCGGGCCTCGGTGCTGGTTTGGGAAATGACCGTCACAGTCTCATTATTGGCGATAGTGGGTTTATCAGCATTTTCCAACGCTGTATCGCCCAGCAATAAAAAGGTCACGGCCTGACCGGGCAGCGTATCCGGCACATTCGCCTGCGCTTTTACTACCGCAATCCCCCACTCACCCAAAGCCGTATCCAGCGGTGAGGTGCGAATCCATTCCAGGGAAATCAAACTGGCCCGATCCGCCGGACGGGTAAAAAAATCCGCTGGAGCAGGCGCGGCAAACGCCGCATCTACCTTCGAAAATCCGTAACACGCGCCGTTGCGTTCCAGGCCAGCACAGTTGTTACCTACCTGCGCCAGCGCCTCTTCAACCAGCGCCGGACAGGTCTCATCAGTAGTTTGGGTGACTGCTGGTTGGGGGACTATTACTATTAAACCAAGCACCAAAACCGTTCCCATCAGGATTAACCGGGAGAACATTTTCGCCTCCAATAAATCACCTTCAATTCACATGGTATAACAAAATCCATACAACACAAGCGATTACTTATAAACACTATTACGGGTCAAAAATCACGGCGAAAAAGCTGGCAAAAAAAATCGAACAAAAGACCGGTAGAGGGATTCAAGCGTGGAAAAACAAAAGAGCCAGGTCGTTACCAACCAAGCTCTTTGTGCCGAGGCCCAGACTTGAACTGGGGACCCACGCATTTTCAGTGCGTTGCTCTACCAGCTGAGCTACCTCGGCTCACATAAGGTTTACTATACCATCCGCCCCAGCAAATGACAAGACCGATTTGAGGGAGATTTCACCGGGAGTTCGTGATTTTAGACCAAGGATGGCTCCGGCACATAATCGCTGGCGGCAGCCAAACCAGCGCGGTAATGGTCAGCCGCGATGATGGCCTGATCAGCACTCCAGAAAATATGATCGTTGCCCAGATGTTTGAGGATGCCCGCGCGTTCCAGATACGTGCGCACCGGCTCATTTAAGCCGCTTAAGTAGACCCGCCCGCCCTTCGCTTCAATCCGCTCAATGGCGTTTTCAATCGCGCTGATTCCGGTGGTGTCCATCAGCGGGACAATCCGCAGGCTGAGAATCACATCCCGCGCACCGTTGATGTTTTCCATCGTGGCGTTAAAAGCGTTGGCGGTGCCAAAAAACAGCGGCCCCATGACATATACTACCGCAATTTTTTCGCCATCGGTTTGCAAATCATACCCTTGTTTGCGCATCGTTTCGGCTGAAACCGGCACAATATTGATTTTGGTCCGGCTGATCTGGAACACAAAAATAACGGCTGACAGCCCAACGCCCAGGACAATCGCCTGCGTCAAATCCAGCGCCACCGTCGCCAGCAAAGTGCTGCCAAAAGCGAACATGGCGCTTTTAAAACGGCGACTAAAAATCGAGCGAATTTCGTCCCACTCGTTCATGCGCCACGCGGTCACAACCAGCACGCCCGACAAGGCCGCCATCGGCACGCGCGCCAGCAGCGGCGCTAACACCAACGCCGCCAGCAGCAGCACGGCTGAATGCACCAGGCTAACCACGCGCGTGCGACCACCGCTTTTAATCGCTACACTGGTGCGCGCAATCGCGGCGGTTGCCGGAACCCCACCAAAAAACGGGATAATAATGTTACCAAGCCCTTGCGCGATGAGTTCCTGGTTGGACGCCATCTTCTGCCCGACCATGCGCCCGCCCACTGTCCCGCACAACAGACTTTCAATTGCGCCTAAGGCGGCAATCGAAAAGGCTGGGGCAATCAATTCACTGAGATGTTCCCAGGGAATGTGCGCCAGTTGCAACCGCTGATCCAGCAAAATTGTCTGCGGAATCGCACCGATGATCGGGACATTCAGATTAAGCAGCATGGCCGCCGCCGTCGTCACAATCAGCGCCAGCAGCGAAGCCGGAAACCGCAAATTCCACTTTTTCGGCCACAGCAGCATAATCAAAACCACCGCCAGCCCGATGGCAAGGGCGGCAATTTGTGGGGTGTAATCAAAACGCAGGTAATTCGCCAGTTTGACCAGCGTATTTTCCGCCGCTTCGGTTTTGACACCTAGCAGATTATCAATCTGGCCGATAAAAATAATCAGGGCGATTCCACTTGTGAACCCGGAAATGACCGCTGTGGGAATGAAGTTCACGATCTGGCCCAGGTCAAACAGGCCGAGCAGCAGAATCATGACCCCGGCCAGCGCCCCCGCCACCCAGACTCCTTCCAAACCGTAACGGCTTGCCAGCACAATCAAGACGGCAGACATCGCACCCGTCGGGCCAGAAACCTGATACCCCGCCCCGGCCAGCCCGCCAATAATGACCCCGGCCAGAATCGCCGTCACTAATCCGGCGGCGGCTGTCGCGCCAGAAGCGATCCCAAAGGCCAAAGCTAACGGCAAAGCCACCGCCGCCACCGTGATTCCCGCCAGCACATCACTGCGCAGCGTTCCCGCATTGTACCCGGCAAACTCACGCTGAAGCACTCCCGGCAGTGGGAATCGCTCCGCAAAAAACTGTCTCATGACGCTCCTGTCCCTTGAACGCACATCGGGGCGCACAGATGTGTGCGCCCCGACAAAAATACTTTCCATTTCACAGGATAGTCCTGCTATTATTGGTTGTCAACGGAGCAATTATTAAGAAAAGTCGCATTCAAAACTTGGGCAGAGTGCCAAAACGAAAAGTACGGACACGATCAATCGTGTCCGTACCGCATAAAACGAGTGCCTCAATTTTCCAGTTTACATTGGACGGATGCCCCGTTGGGCGTTTCTACGGATTCGCGCCGGATAAGGTATGCAGGTACGCGATCACCTCACGGATTTGGTCATCGGTCAGCGGCGGATAACCGCCCCGGTACGGATGTGGGAAGGTGACATTCGGATTTACCGGCGGCTGCGCCAGGGTGAGGAACGCCAACAAACCGGCATCATCGCGTGCCTGCACCAGCGAACTGGCCGACAGTGGCAAATTAGCGTATGGTGACACGCCCGCCCCATCGGCCCCATGACACAGACTGCACGCCCAGGTATAAGCCGCTTTGCCGCTGGTGAACGCCAGATTGAGTTCGCCCACACCCACCGTTGGCACAATCGCTCCGGCAATACTCGTCGACTGGGCTGCCAGTGTGGCCGGAACGGGTGTTGCGGCTGCCGTCGGCGCGGCAGTCGCCGCTAAAGCCGCTGT
>DATALK010000109.1:0-4717 GCA_036261085.1 Phototrophicaceae bacterium
TGCCTTATATTAGCACATATGTTCTTGTCAGTCAATTGGCCGTGAAATTGTGGACGAAAAGAACCGTAGCTAAAAAGACTATATCCTGAAGTAAACTTTTTTCAAACTTTACCGTTCATCACTTAATGGTTGAAAATACTAATCCGGTGTACAACCGAATCAAATCACAACACCATTCATCCGATGAGGGATAGACGATGTTTAGCACCAACGGCAATGGACGCCAATTTGTTCAGGTAGATAACTACCGCCTGGGTTATGTCACGGCTGGACGCCCATCCGACCCGCCGATTATTTTTGTACACGGCTGGTTATCTCACGCACGCACCTGGCGGCAAACGTTGGCGGCACTGCAAGACCAGTATTACTGCGTGTCGGTGGATTTACTGGGACACGGATACAGCGACAAACCCCACAATGGGGATTATAGCATCCCAGCACAGGCCAACCGCGTGTTAAAACTGGCGGACGCGCTGGGCATTCAGCAGTTCACTTATATAGGACATTCAATGGGGGGAATGATTGGCCTGTATCTGGCCTCTACGCTCGCACCGGAGCGGGTGACAAGGTTGGTAGATGTGTCCGGCGTGGCGAACGGGAAGCTCTCGCCGTATGTGCGCGGTTTCCTGACGCCGATTTATGCGACCGGTTCGGTTATGCCCCCCATCTGGGAATTCTCGCGGCAGGCCATGCGCTGGCGCTGGTACGCCTATATTTATGATCGGGCGCTCTACTACCACCCGGAACAGGCTTTCGCCCCGGTTGAAGATGAAGACCGCCACATGGCCCTGATGCCCGGTAACGAAATTCCGGCCTACCGGGATTTACAGGCCATCGCCGCGCTGGATTTGACTCCCAGGCTGAAAAACATTCAAGCGCCGACGCTGGCCGTCTTCGGCAAGTACGACAACACCGTTCCCATCGAAAACGGCTATCTGGTTAAGCGGCATGTCCCGAACAGCCGCCTGGTGCTGCTGGACGACTGCGGCCATGTTCCCATGACCGAACAGACGGCGGCCTATCTGGAAGCAGTCAATAATTTTTTGGCGGATTAGACTGCTAAAACAACTCAATGGGTCAATGCGTTTGTTTTTGACCCCCTCCGTCTGCCTCCAGCAGCCACCGCCCCCGAATTCAGGGGAGGCTGGGAGGAGGTTGATTGGATAGGGGGAGGTTCACAAAAACAGTACAACACCCTACCCCTCATACCGCAGTTTGCCGCCAACATACGTTTGTTCGACCCTCAGCGTAAGCAGTTCTTCGGGCGAAGTCGTTAGTGGATCGCCGCTGAGGACAATTAAATCCGCCCATTTCCCCGGCGTGATGCTGCTCCGGTTGACCTCATCGCCGGAGGCAATCGCGCTGCCCATTGTGTAAGCGTACAATGCCTCAGCCGCCGTAATCGCCTGTTCCGGCGCAATCGGCTCGCCGTTCGCGTCCCAACGATTAACTGCTGCCTTGATGCCCAGCAGCGGATTATCATCCGGCACTACTGGCGCATCGGAACTGAGCGCCACCGTCAGTCCCGCGTCCAAAACCGCCCGCACCGGATAACAACGCGGCAGAAATTCGTCCGGCAGATAGCGGCGAAAACTCGTCCCCAGCGCCGGTAAAAACACCGTTTGCTGCGGCGCGATAATCTTCAACGCGGCACAGCGCCGAAGGTGGTCAGCCGTTGGCAGGCCAAGATGTTCAATCCGGTGGCGACTGAAAGTCCCCGCCCCGGTCTGAGCCGCGCGCCGGTGGAGTTCTTCATAGACGCTGATAACCTGCTCAATGGCGACATCACCAATGGCGTGTGTGCCGATGCGAAAACCTGCGGCGTGCGCTTCCCAGGCGAGTTCGAGCAAATCTTCGGTATCAAAGCGCAGGACACCGCGTTCGCCAGTCACTTTATAGGGTTGGCTGATAGCGGCTGTCGCCCCACTCAGACCGCCATCGGCAAAAAATTTCACCGTGTCAATGCGCAGCCAATCACTGACAAATTTCTCCGGCAAGAGCAGCGTCTCCGTCCCCCCATCGGGGCGGCGAATGGGCATTCCGTTCACCCGCACGGATAGCTGACCTTCGGCGTCCAGCCGCCGGTACACGCGGAGATGCAGCGGCGCGAGCAGCGGATCGGTGGCGCTGGTAATACCGAGCGCCAGTTGATGCCGCTGGGCCGCCTGAATCGCGTCGGCTAAATCCGCTTCGGCAGGTTCGGGCATGACGCGAGTTAATAAACCCATCGCTGTTTCCTGAAGCAAGCCCGTAGGTTGACCGTGTTCATCATGCACGATCACGCCACCGGGGGGATTAGGGGTATTGGCAGTGATCCCCGCCAACCGCAGCGCCAGCGAATTCGCCACGATCATGTGGCCGCAGGTGCGCGTCAGCGCGATGGGATGATCGCTGCTGGCGGCATCTAAATCATACCGCGTGGGATGGCGGCGTTCGGGCAAATCCGCTTCGTTATAACCGCGTCCGGTCAGCCAGGTTCCGGGGAGCAGCGGCGCGGCTTTTTCGCGGAACAGCCGCACAATGGTTGCCAGATTTGGCGCAGCAGCTTGGCGCGCGTCCACCTGTCGGGTCAGCAGCAGACCGAGTTTCCAAACATGCACATGGGCATCGTTAAACCCTGGCAGCAGCGTTCGCCCACCCAAATCAATCCGCTTAACACCCCGCCCCACCGCCGCTTCGACCTCGGCCAGCGTCCCGACGGCGGTAATGCGCCCGTTCGCCACCGCTACCGCTTCCGCCTGTGGATAATTCGCGTCCAGCGTGTGAATCGTGCCATTGTAAAAGAGCAAGTTAATCGCCTTTCGTTACCTTACAATACCATCCTTGATAAATGGCTTACCAGTCAAAAAATAGCCCGAATTTTTTCTCAATACACTCGGCTACCCAGACCAGGAATTCATCAACCCACCCCTCTTTGCCATCACCCACAAATTTATCGAAAGTTTCAAGGGGGACATCGGGAGTATATTTCGCATTTCGAGCAACACGCGAATTCCAGGCTTTGTTTAATAATCGTCTAGCCTCATTCGCCTGAATCAGCGCAAGATAACGCGGATCATTGTGAGGATCAGACTGCGGCGGATCATGCGACCAATCGGCCCAACGTGGTGGCGGATAAACCGGCGGGGGTGGCAGTTCCATAATCTGCTGTGGCAAAGCAGTAACCCGCATCCGTTCGGCCCAAGCATTTTCGCGTTTAGGCAAAGACGAAACGATACCTCGAAACTCACACCAAAACTGATTGACCTTCAAACTTCCCGCATATAGATACCACTCGAACAGATACCCGCGATATTGGCCCGTGCGTACCGCCTGAATATGATTCCGCCACCGGGAATAAAAATCAGGCAATTCCTCTGGCAAAATAGTTCGTGCATCAGCAATCCGCCACTCAGCCGGAAAGAAATGATTCCCGATAATTGGGTAGACCCGTGAACAATTCTGGCTTGACCCATTCTTCCCTTCGGGGTCATAAGGCTCGATTGTGATTAACGCTTCAAGCTGGTTTAAAATTTGAAAATGTTTTTGTTTCACCGCTTCGCGTTCTGATTCTGTCGGTAAACGATCCCCATTAAAAACATTGTCAGGGTCAACCCAATACCCCATACATTGACGCCCTGTGAACGCCTGAGCCTCAATCAACTGCTTGAGCAGTTCGATGTCAGTGGTCTTAGGCCGCATTTGGAACCAATCTACGCCCATTATCCGCTAACCTCATTCCCAAAATGTCGGACGCTGCTGCCCATTGAAGTTCTAGCTTACCCAAAAACACAGGTCAAACCCAGACCAATGAGTTGCCGATTCCACACACCTTGTTTAGACTTGGCCGCCGATTATTGGAAAAGGGAGAGTGTATTGATGGCACAACATTCGGATCGTATCTGGCAGTCGGCGGAAGTTGTCCAGCGCTTTTTGCGCGGCACACGCGGCGCGCTGCCGCTGGCGACGTATCAGATCGAAATCCTGCTGCGGTTGGTCAAGGCAAACAACCCCACCCTCAACACCTTTCTTGATCTCGGCTGCGGCGACGGTATTCTGGGACGCTATTTGCTGGCGAAGTACCCGACTGCCGAAGGGGTATTTCTGGATTTTTCCGAACCGATGCTGACCGCTGCGCGCCAGGCGCTGGCCGAAAAGTCGAACATTCATTTTGTCAGCCAAGATTACGGCGAACCGGGCTGGACAGAAAGCCTCAAACAGTGGCAGCCTTTTGATGTGATCGTTTCCGGGTTCTCGATTCATCACCAGCCGGATGCCCGCAAGCGCGAAATTTACCAGGAGTTATACGACCTGTTACGACCAGGTGGCATCTTCCTGAACCTCGAACACGTTAGTTCCCCGACGGCATGGCTCACCCATCTTTCCGAAGAATTGATGATTGATGGCCTGTACGCCTATGAACAGGAACAGCACAGCGCCCTGTCCCGCGAGGCCATCGCCGCGAATTTTTATAACCGCTCCGACCAATCGGCCAACATTCTGGCGTCCGTTGAAGAACAAAATCAATGGCTGCGCGACATTGGTTTTGCCCAGGTGGACTGTTATGTGAAGGTGTTTGAGTTCGCTTTATTTGGCGGCGTGCGTCCGGCCTAAAAACAAAACCCGCAGCCCTGACCGGGCCATGATGAGGAATAGACCGGTCAAAGCTGCGGGATGAACGTGCCGCTGGGGGATAGCGGCATAACGGGAATTAGTGCAGTAAATCCGCTGTCACGCG